>CAIWHQ010000216.1 GCA_903912465.1 uncultured Alphaproteobacteria bacterium
GCCCCGCCGCAGAGGGTCTCGTAGTACTGCCGGTCGGCGTCCCCGAAGGTCAGGTTGTTCATGCTGCCCTGGGCGTTGGCCATGATGCCGAGGGCGGCGTAGAGGGCGTCGACCACATGCTGGCTGGTCTCGACATTGCCCGCCACCACAGCTGCCGGAGGGGCGGGAGCCAGGAGGGAACCAGGCCGGGTGCGCACCCGCAGGGGCTTCAGGCAGCCCGCGTTGAGGGGGATATCGTCGTCCACCAGGGTGCGGAAGACGTAGAGGACGGCGGCGTCCACGATCGCCGAGGGCGCATTGAAATTCGTCGGCACCTGGTTGGATGACCTGGTAAAATCGATCTCTGCTCCCTGCCGGTCGCCATCCAGGGTGATGCGCACGGCGATCTCGCCGCCCCCGTCCATGGGAACCCTGGCCTCGCCGTCCGACAGCCGGTGCAGGGCCCGGCGCACGGCGCTGGCGGCATTGTCCTGGACGAAGTCCATGTAGCGGGCGACGACCTCGGCCCCCTGGTCCCGGATCATGCCCGCAAGGGTGTCGGCCCCGGCCTGGCAGGCGGCGAGCTGGGCCTTCAGGTCGGCGAGGTTGCGGTCCGGCGCCCGGCAGGGCCAGGGACCGGCCAGCAGGGCCTCCCGGACCTCGGCCTCAAGGAAGACGCCGGCTCGCATGATGGGCAGGGCGTCAAGCAAAACCCCTTCTTCTTCAAGGGTTTTGGAGAAGGGCGGCATGGAGCCAGGCTGGACGCCGCCGACGTCGGCGTGGTGCCCGCGGGCGGCGACGAAGAGGTCCGGGGGCCCCTCCGCCTCCGGCCGGGTGAAGACCGGCATGACCACGGTGATGTCCGGCAGGTGGGTCCCGCCCGCGTAGGGATTGTTGAGGGCGAAGGCCTCGCCCGGCCTCAAGATCCCGCGCCGTTCGCGCACCGCCCGGACGGAGGCACCCATGGAGCCCAGGTGCACCGGCATGTGCGGTGCATTGGCCACCAGCCCGCCGTCGGCGTCGAAGAGGGCGCAGGAAAAATCCAGTCTTTCCTTGATGTTGACCGAGTGCGCCGTGCGCTCCAGGGCCGCCCCCATGGCCTCGGCCACCCCCATGAAGCGGCGGTTGAAGAGCTCCAGGGTCACGGGGTCGGGACGGTCCAGGCGTACCTCCCGGCGGACAGGGCCGGCGATGCGGTTCAGGCGGATCAGGCCGTCGGCCTCCCCCTCGGCCCGCCAGCCGGGCAGGACGGCGACCTGGGTGTCATCGCGCACGATGAGGGCCGGGCCATCAATCCGGGACAGGGCGGCGGCCTCCACCACGGGTGCGGAGAGGAGTTGCGACCGGCAGGTCATCTGCATGACGCCCTGTGGGGTCCCGGTGGGGGTGGGGGTGGAGGTGGGGGGCAGAGCGTCCCGGGTGGGTCCCGCTGGCAGGGGGGGGCCTGTCACCTCCACGGCCTCCACCTCGACCCTGGCGATGCGGACCGCCCGGTCGGGTTCGGTGAAGCCGAACAGCCGGCGGTGGGCGCCCTCGAAGGCCTCCCGGACATCATTCTCAGGTCCCGGCTCCACGGACAGGACAGCGTCGGCGCCATCGTAGCGCAGGCCGAGGCGGACCTGGACCTCGCCACCGTCGATCCCCTGGGCGGCCAGGCCTGCGAGGGCCTCCGCGCCGAGGCGGGCGGCGAGGTCCGACGCAGCGGCCAGCCCCCCGGCGTCGAGGGGTGTCTCCAGCCCGGCCTGCAGAAGGACCGTGGGCCGGGCCTGACCCATCCCC
>CAIWHQ010000217.1 GCA_903912465.1 uncultured Alphaproteobacteria bacterium
CCGGGCGGATCCGGAGCGTTCGCGAGCCGGGCCCTCACCGCTTCCGAGGCGTTCTTGAGCACATTGGCAAGGGCCTGGGCCAGCATCCGGCCATCTGCCGTCAATCTGACGCGCGGCAGGGGCTCTGCGATCACCCACTCGATGTCCGGGTCCGCCACCCGGCGCGCGAAGACGGCCTCCCGCAGCAGCTCCGCCGGATCCTGTTCCGAGGGCTGGGGTGCCGGCATGCGGGCGAAGGCTGAGAACTCATCGACCATACGGCCGATGTCGCCGACCTGCCGGACGATGGTCTCCGTGCACCGATCGAAGGTGTCGAGGTCCGCCGGCTCGATGGTGTTCCGGAACTTCCGGCGGATGCGCTCCGCCGACAGCTGGATCGGGGTAAGCGGGTTCTTGATCTCGTGGGCGATCCGACGGGCCACATCCCGCCAGGCGGCATTCCTCTGCGCCGAGACCAGCCGTGTGATGTCATCAAAGGTCAGGACAAGACCGTCGCCCGTTCGGCTGGCCCGGACCCGGAGTCGCAGGGTCTCCCGACCGCGGCTGACGTCGATCTCGCCCTCGGCATGACCCACCTTCCGCGCCGCCGCCAGGATGACCCCTGCTTCCGGCACGGCGTCCTCCAGCCTCTGGGGTACGGCGAAGACGGGATCCTCCGGCAGTTGCAGGAGCCGCACGGCCTGGCGGTTCACGACGGAGATCTGCCCATCAGGGCCTGCGGCCACCACCCCGGCGGAAACTTCGGACAGGACCGTCTCGATGAACTGCCGTCGGCGTTTGGCTTCATCGCTGGCCCGGGTCAGGGCCTCCTGCTGTTGGGAGAGGTCGCGGGTCATGTCGTTGAAGGCCCGGGAGAGAACGGCGATCTCCTCGGGGTCGGACTCAGCGTCCACCCGGGCGGTCAGGTCACCCCCGGCCACGCGCTCCGCCGCCTGGACAAGCCGACCCACCGGCGCGGAGATCGAGCGCGCAGCGCCCGTCCCAAGCCAGATCGCCCCGATCAGGACCAGAAGCGCCGTCTCGGTATAGGCAAGGGCGAAAGCGCGCTGGATGCGGGCACGACTCTGGGCGGCATCCCGGTAGGACATCAGCGCCTGTTCGGCCTCGGTCAGGTTCTCCACCACCCCCTCGCCTACCGGGCGGACAAGATAAAGGTAGGCGTCGGGGTAGCTCTTGAGCCGGAACAGGCTCCGGGTGAGGTTGGAGGAGACGAAGATGTCGCCGTCATCGGCCGCCCGGAAGGCGGACGCCGGAGGGGCCAGGAATCCGGGCGCGCCCGCCATCTCGGCCCGGGCCAGCACCCGCCCCTCACGGTCGATCAGGTAGGCCGCGGGGAAGTCGTGATCCGCCGCTTGCTGGGCCAGGAAGAGGCCAAAAGTGACGGGGGAGTCCGACAGTGCGGATGCAGCGCCATTGAGGTCGCCGGCCATGAGGGACACATGGTCACGGACGTAGCGCTTCTGTTCCTCCAGGTAACTGCGGAAAACCGTCGCGGAGTTCTCCACCACGGTCTGGACCCGGGTCGAGAACCAGTCCTCAACACCGCGGTTCACCAACACCCCGTAGAAGAGGGCTACCACAAGGGCCGGGACCGTAGCCGCCGCCGCGAACAGGGTGACGAAACGCAGGTGAAGTCGGGCACCGGGATCGGTTTTCCTGTCCCGGAGAAGCCCCAGGACGGTCCGGCCCGCCGCGACCAGAAGCCACAGGATCAGCAGCAGGTTGATCCCGAGAATCCAGAGGATGTTCAGGCTCGCCGGGGCCAGGGGACCGGACTGGGGCGGCGAGGCTGCAAGGAAGATGGCGATACCGGTCAGGGCCGCCGCCACCAGGAACACGCTGCCAGAGGTCGCCTGCGAGCCTGCAAACGCTCGGAGGTGGTCCAGTCGCCCTCCAGTGACCCCGATGATCGGACTCATGCCCAACATGGCCAGATGCTAGAGCCGACTGTGCCCCAAGATCAACAGGCCGTTGCCAAAAAGCGTCAGTTTCGGGGGTAATCTAGCGACGACCCCGGCTCATCTCGACCCCAAGGTCCTGGATCTTCTTGCGCAGGGTGTTGCGGTTGAGACCGAGGATCTCTGCAGCCCTTACCTGGTTGCCCCGGGTGCCGGCGAGGGTCAGGGCGATGAGCGGACGCTCCACCTCCTCAAGGACGCGGTCATGCAGGCCGGCCGGCGGAAGGCCATCGGGGAAGGTGGCAAAGTGGCCGGCGAGATAGCGCTCGACCAGGCCGGAAAGCGTCACGGGCCCCTCCTGGCCCTTCAACGGCGCCTGCTGGTCGGCCAGTTCGAGCTCGATGATCCGCGCGGTGATCATGTCTTCGCCGTAGAGGGCGCAGATCCGGCGGATAAGGTTTTCAAGCTCGCGGACATTGCCCGGCCAGGCGTGGGCCTTCAGCCGCTCCAGGGCGGCGGCGTCGATGGTCTTGGCCGGCAGCCCCTCCCGGTGGGCGCGCAGGAGGAAGCTACGGGCGAGGTCGGGAATGTCCTCGGCCCGGTCCCTCAGGGGCGGAATGCGAAGGGGCGCGACGTTCAGCCGGAAATAGAGGTCCTCGCGGAACAGCCCCTGCTGGATCAGGGCCCGAAGGTCCCGGTTCGTGGCGGCGATGATGCGCATGTTCGGCCGCCGGCCGGTCCTCGGATTGACCGCCGTCTCCGAGCCGTCGATCACCCGCAGCAGGCGGGTCTGGGCGTCCAGGGGCATGTCCCCGATCTCGTCCAGGAACAGGGTGCCGCCGTCGGCCTCGACCAGCTTGCCGATATCGCCGTCACTGCGACCGAACAGCTCGGTCTCTACCCGCTCCCGGGGCACGGCGGCCAGGTTGATGACCACGAAGCGACCGTCCCGGCGGCGGCCCATGTCGTGAAGGGCGCGGGCCACAAGCTCCTTGCCGGTCCCGCTATCCCCGAGGATCAGCACCGTCAGGTCAGCGCCAACCAGTCGGGCGATGGTGCGGTAGACCTCCTGCATGGGTGCCGAGCGGCCGATCAGGGGAAGTCGCTCGTCCCGGGCAGCCCGGGCCTGGGCCCTCGAGGCCTCGGCGTCCGCAGGCCGGGCCAGGGCCCGCCGGGCAATGGCGGTGATGTCCTCGAGGTCGAAGGGCTTGGAGATGTACTCGAACGCCCCGGCGTCGGCGGCATTGACCGCGGTCAGCAGGGTGTTCTGGGCGCTCATCACGATCACTGGCAGGCGCGGACGCACCTTCCGGATCCGCGGCAGGACGTCAAAGACGTTCTCGTCGGGCATGATCACGTCGGTGATGACGAGGTCGCCCTCGCCCTCCGAGACCCATTTCAGCAGGGTGGCGGCGTTGCCGGTCGCCCGGACCTGGTAGCCCAGCCGGGTAAAGGCCTGGCTCAGCACCAGCCGGATGGAGCTGTCATCATCGGCGATGATGATCTTCTTGGCGGCGTTGGCGGCGGTACTCATGCCGGCTCCTCCGAAACAATGGGCAAGAGGACCCTGAAGACAGTCCTTCCGGGTTCGGAATCGAAATCAATCAGGCCGCCATGGGCGGAGACGAGCTTGGAGACCAGGGCGAGCCCCAGTCCGACCCCGCCGCTGCGGCCGGTGACAAAGGGCTGAAAAAGGCTGTCGCGTAGGGCCGGCGGAACCCCCGGGCCATTGTCGATGATGCGCACCTCAAGGGGCGTGCTGCGAAGGCCCTTTGCCCCCCCGGTGCGTATCCGCACGCCATGCCGGAAGGCGGTGCGGATGATGATCTCACCCTGCCCGTCCCCCCGTCGGTGGGCGGCTTCGGCGGCGTTCTTCACCAGGTTCAGGAAGACCTGGATCAGCTGGTCTTCATCGGCGGGAGTCATCGGCAGTGAGGGGTCATAGTCCTCCACCACGGCCAGGCCCTCCGCCACCCCGTTCACCGCCAGGGTGCGAACCCGATCGAGGATCAGGTGAATGTTGGTCGGACGACAGGTGGGCGCCGCATCATCCGAGAAGGCCTCCATGCGATCCACCAGGCGCTTCACCCGGTCCACCTCGTCGACGATCAGCTGGGCCAGGGGCGTGTCCTCCGCCCGGACTCCCGACTTCAAAAGCTGGGCCGCGCCGCGGATGCCCGCGAGCGGGTTCTTGATCTCATGGGCCAGCATCTGGCCGAGGCCGACGATGGTCCTCAGTCCCGCGCTTTCCACGCCACCCCGCTCGCCACTCAGGGCGCCGGAGCGGACGGTCAGGGTCAGAAGCACGGACCCGTCGTCCAGGGGCGCCGCAGAACCGTCGGCCCGGAACATCGCCTGGCCGAACAGGCCGACCTCGAAGCCCCGCTCGCGGACGGGACCGCCCTCGCCCCGCGCCCGGGCCACCAGGCCCATCAGCGGGGAGTCCGGAGAGACCGCTGCGGAGAGGCCGTTGCGGGTCATGACGCCAAGGGACTGCCCGAAGAGCCGCTCGGCCGCTTCATTGGCGGCCTGCACGCGCCCGTCGCCGCCGACCACCAGGGCCGGTTCCGGCGCCAGGTCGAAGGCCGCAGCTCTCAGGGACACTCCAGCGGGAACCGGGGTCACGCAGCCACCTCCATCCGCCAGAGTTCGGTCAGGCCACGCTCGATCTCGCGGGGATCCTCCATCCGGCAAAGTCGGCGCCGGGCCTCAAGCCTTACCTCCGGATCGGCGGGGGTCGCCGCCTCGTCCACGTAAGCCGCAAGGTGCTTGCGGAAGATCCGCACGCCATTGCGATCACCATAGAAGGCCAGGCTTTCGGCGAAGTGCTCAAGCACCACGCCCAGACGAGCCTCCCGCCCCGGCTCCTCGGGAGTCTCGCCAGCAAGACCGCCCTCGATCCAGGGGGCGATCCAGGGCCGTCCATAGACGCCCCGGCCGACCATGACCGCATCGGCGCCAGACTCCTTGAGCGCCCGCGCAGCATCGACGGCATTACGGATGTCGCCATTGACGATCACCGGGACGGAGACCTCGGACTTCACCCCGGCCACCGCCTTCCAGTCCGCCGCACCCTTGTAGAACTGGCAGCGGGTCCGGCCATGGACGGTGATCGCCTGGATCCCCCGGGCCTCGGCCCCGGCGGCAATTTCAGGCGCATTGCGTGAGCCGTCGTCCCAGCCCAGTCGCATCTTCAGGGTAACGGGCGTGTCCACGGCTTCCACCACGGCGTCGATCAGCCGGAACAGGAGGTCCGGCTCCCGCATCAGGGCCGATCCCGCCAGGGCTCCGCCGGTGACCTCGCGGGCCGGGCAGCCAAAGTTCAGGTCGATGATGTCAGCTCCAGCCGCAGCGGCGAGGCGGGCGCCGGCGGCCATGTCTTCCGGCGCACGACCGACCAGCTGGACGACCATTCGGGGAAGGCCCTCGCCCACTGCCGCCCTTCGGACCACGTCGGGACGTCCGGCGGCAAAGGCTGCACAGGCGACCATCTCCGTGGCCACATAGGGCGCGCCGAGGCGAGAAGCCGCGCGCCTGAAGGGCAGGTCCGAGACCCCGGTCATGGGGGCGATCCAGACTCTTCCGTCTATCGAGACTCCGCCGATACGGACCTGATTGCTCATTTTGCAGTCACTGGCATCGCTCTCTTTTTAGGCAATTCTAGGTCCACGTAAAGTCCCCTTGCGCCTCAGGCCACTGGACAGGCCGGCCGCGACGCCTAAACACCGACGCATGACCTTTTCCGCCGTCATCGTCGCTGCGGGCGCCAGCCTCCGGGCGGGCCCTGGCAAGCCCAAGCCCTGGCGTGACCTTGGCGGACGACCGGTCCTCAGGTGGTCAGCCGAAGCGCTCTCCAGGGCCGGAGCACGCCGGCTGGCCGTGGTCGTGGCCCCCGACCGCCTGGAGGCTGCGAAGGACCTGCTGTCGGACCTGCCGGGCTTGGTCGTCATCAGCGGCGGCGTCCAGAGGTCGGAGTCGGTGCGGGCCGGCCTGGCGGCCATTGAGGGTCCCGCCTCGGAGCCCGTCCTGGTCCATGACGCTGCCCGCCCCTTCCTGTCCTCCGGGGTCATCCGCCGGGTGCTTGAGGCCCTCGAGGGTGCCGACGGGGCCATCGCCGCCCTCCCCGTCGCCGATACCCTGAAGCGGGGACGCGGACTTATCGACGGCACGGTGGATCGCGAGGGCCTCTGGCGCGCCCAGACCCCCCAGGCCTTCCCCCGGGACCGCCTGCTCGCGGCCTTCCAGGCCTGGACCGGCGCCGAGCCGACCGACGAGGCCGCGGTGATGGAGGCGACCGGCGCGCGCATCGCCCTGGTTCCGGGAGACCCCCGGCTCTTCAAGCTCACCTGGCCCGAGGATTTCGACATGGCTGAATCCCTTGCCCGCCCCGCCCGCGACATCCGGATGGGTCAGGGCGTCGATGCCCACCGCTGGGGTCCGGGCGACGGGGTCTGGCTCTGCGGGGTCCGTATCCCTCACGACGCCGCCCTCATCGGCCATTCCGATGCCGATGCCGGCCTCCACGCCCTGACCGACGCCCTGCTGGGCGCGATTGGTGAAGGCGACATCGGCCAGCACTTCCCGCCCACCGAGGTGCGCTGGAAGGGTGAGCCCTCCGCCACCTTCCTCGCCCATGCCGCCGCCCGGGTGGCGGCCCGTGGCGGCCGCATCCTGTCGGTTGACCTGACCCTCATCTGCGAACGCCCGAAGATCGCCCCGCACCGCGAGGCCATGCGACAGGCCGTGGCCGACATCCTGGGCGCGCCGATCGGCCGGGTCAGCATCAAGGCGACGACGACGGAGGGCATGGGCTTCACCGGTCGCGGCGAGGGGCTCCTGGCCCAGGCCGCGGCGGTTGTGGAGCTTCCGTCCGACGATTTCACCGACTGAGGGACTTGCCTGCCGCCCCCGGGCGGTGGTCAGGTCTTCCCAAGGCTTCCGCCCCGGAGATATGCGATGTTTTCCCTCGAGATCGTGACCCTGGCCCGACTGCTGATCGATGAGGCGCGCGAGCGCCAGCTCCGCATCGTCACCGCCGAGAGCTGCACGGGTGGCCTCGTGGCGGCGGCGATCTGCGCCATCCCGGGCGCCTCGGACGTCTTCGAGCGCGGCTTCGTCGTCTACAACAACCGCGCCAAGCAGGAGCTTCTCGGCGTGCCCGGCGAGATCATCGCCGACCTGGGGGCGGTGTCGGAACCCGTGGCCCGGATGATGGCCGAGGGTGCCCTCGAGAACTCCCACGCCCACATCGCCGTGGCCATAACCGGAGTGGCGGGACCGGGCGGTGGCACGCGCATGAAGCCGGTCGGTACCGTCCACGTCGCCACGGCCCGGACGAACCACGGCCTCTACCACCGTCAGGAATTCTTCCAGTTCGAGACCCGCGAGGAGATCCAGCAGGCCGCGGTCCAGTCCGCCCTCGAGGCCATGCGCGAGCACATCAGCCGCTAGACCGCTCCAATGGCTCCCCCGAGGGGGGGCCTGTCGGCGAAGCCGACTGAGGGGGTCAAGGGCCCCTCAGCTGACCCCCTCCGGCCCGCTGCGCGGTCCACCTCCCCCTGATGGGGAGGAATTAGAAGGGGGCGAAGAGCGCCCGGGCCCGATCCTCGAAGCAGGACATCAGACGGCCCGCAGCCCGGTCGAAATTCCCCGCCAGCAACCCCTGGAGCAGGCGGCTCCTGAACTCGAAGTCGATGTCGAAGTCGATCCGGGTCCCCCCGTCCTGGGGAACGAAGTCCCAGCGGTTGCGAAGCCGGCGGAAGGGCCCCGAAATCAGGTCCACATCGATCCGCCTGAGCGTGGGGTCGCGTCGCACCCGGGTCGAGAAGGTCTCCCGCATGGGTCCGAAGGCCACCTGGACCTCGGCGTCCAGCCCGTCGGAGCCGTCGGCCTCCGTCCGGGGGTTCCAGGTCCGCAGGGCTTGCACCCAGGGGACGAACTCCGGATAGCGGTCCACATCGCCCACCAGGCCGAACAGGGCGTCCGGCGCAAAGGGGGACTGACGGGAAATCCGATGGCGCAAGCCCGCCTACCCCGCCCGGGCCCGCCGCGCCGCCTTGAGCCGCGCGAAATCCTCGCCCGCATGGTGCGAGGACCGGGTCAGGGGGCTGGCCGAGACCATCAGGAAGCCCTTGGCCCGCGCCGCCTCCTCGTAGCCCCGGAATTCATCGGGGTGGACAAACCGCTCCACCGCCGCGTGCTTGCGGGTCGGCTGCAGGTATTGGCCAAGAGTCAGGAAATCGACCCCCGCCGAGCGCATGTCGTCCATGACCTGGAGCACTTCCTCCCGGGTCTCGCCCAGGCCCACCATCAGGCCCGATTTGGTGAAGGCCTCGGGATCGGCCTCCTTCACCCGCTCGAGCAGGCGCAGGGAGTGATAGTACCGGGCGCCGGGCCGGATGGAGGGATAGAGGCGCGGCACGGTCTCCAGGTTGTGGTTGAAGACGTCCGGGCGGGAGGCGATCACCACGAGGGCCGCCTCCACCGGCTTGCGCAGGAAGTCCGGTGTCAGGATCTCCACCGTCGACCCCGGGGCGCGGGCGCGGATCTCCCGCACCACCGCGGCGAA
>CAIWHQ010000218.1 GCA_903912465.1 uncultured Alphaproteobacteria bacterium
AACGCGGCCTTCCCCTTGTCCATATCTCGACGGACTACGTTTTCGATGGTGGGCTTGACCGGCCCTACCGCGAGGACGACCCGGTCGGACCCGTCAGCGTCTATGGCGCCTCCAAGGCTGCAGGTGAGATGGCTGTGGCTGCCCTCAATCCCCGCCATGTGATCCTCAGGACCGCCTGGGTCTACAGCCCCTGGGGGACCAACTTCCTGCGGACCATGCTGCGTCTGGCCGAGACCCGCGACGCCCTCTCCGTTATCAACGACCAGGCGGGCTGCCCCACCTCGGCCCTGGACATCGCAGGGGCGATCGGGGCCGTCTGCCGGCGTCTGGCCGACCCTGCGCCACAGCCGGCCGGGGTCTTTCACTTCGCCGGGGCCGGTGAGACCACCTGGTATGGCTTCGCCGCCCGGATCTTCGAGCGCGCCGCCCAGGCAGGCGTCAAGGTCCCGGCCCTGACCCCCATTCCCTCGGCCGACTGGCCGACCCCGGTTCGCCGGCCAGCGAATTCCCGGCTGGACACGACGCATTTCACCCGCACATTCGGGCTGGCGCCCCGTCCGTGGATGGAGGCGACGGACGAGGTGGTCGACCGGCTCACCGATGCGGGCGGGCGACAGGGGGGCGGAGCATGAAGGGCATTATCCTGGCGGGGGGTGCCGGTACGCGCCTCCACCCCGCGACCCTGGCGGTGAACAAGCAGCTCCTGCCGATCTACGACAAGCCGATGATCTACTATCCCCTGTCCATCCTCATGCAGGCGCGGATCCAGGACATACTGATCATCTCCTCGCCGGAGTACCTGGGGAACTACCAGCGCCTGTTCGGCGACGGCTCCCAGTTTGGCGTGCGCATGGCCTACGCCGTCCAGCCCAGCCCCGACGGCCTGGCCCAGGCCTTCCTGATCGGCGAGGACTTCCTGGCCGGGGAACCGGCCGCCCTGGTCCTGGGCGATAACATCTTCCTCGGGGCCGGCATGACCGGACTTCTGGAAGCCGCTGCGGCCCGCACAACCGGCGCTACCATCTTCGCCTACGAGGTCGAACGCCCAGAGGCCTACGGTGTGGTCGAGCTCGATGCGACCGGCCGGGCCCTCAGCCTGGAGGAGAAGCCCGAACGCCCGCGCTCCCGACAGGCGGTGACCGGCCTCTACTTCTACGACCGGGACGTGGTCGACCTCGCCCGGCGGGTGCGCCCCTCGGCCCGGGGCGAACTGGAGATCACCGACCTCAACCGCCTCTACATGGAGCGGGGGGACCTGTTCGTTCAGAAGATGGATCGCGGATTCACCTGGCTGGACACCGGCACGCACGACAGCCTGCTCGAGGCCAGCGAACTCGTCCGGACCCTCCAGAAACGCCAGGGCCTGCAGATCGCCTGCCTGGAGGAGATCGCCCTCACCAACGGCTTCATCGACACCGACCAGGTCCGGCGGGCCGGCGAGGCCCTTTCGAAGACCGCCTATGGCCAGTATCTCCTGGATCTCGCCGGACGCTGAGGTGCGGTGAGTCTTGGCCACCGGGCCGGTTCGGCGTTAGTGTCGGCGGGCGCACTCGGGAGCCTGCCCATGAAGATGATCGTCGCCGTGATCAAGCCCAGCCGCCTGGACGCCGTCCTTGAGGCCGTCACCGAGGCTGGTGCCTCGGGTCTCACCGTCACGGAGGTCCGCGGCTATGGTCGCCAGAGAGGCAAGACCGAGGTCTACCGGGGGGCTGAGTACGAGGTGAAGCTCCTGCCCAAGGTCAAGCTGGAGATCGCCGTTCCCACGGACATCGTCGACGCCGTCATCGAGGCCGTGACCCGCAGCGCCAACACCGGGAAGATCGGCGACGGCAAGATCTTCGTCATGGACCTCGAGAAGGCCCTGCGCATCCGCACCGGCGAAGCCGACGCCGCGGCGATCTCGGGCTAGGAACAGCCGAAGCGCTGCAGACGCCAATTCCTCCCCCTGGGGGGAGGTGGCGCGCGCAGCGCGACGGAGGGGGTCAGCGGGCTCGCCTCGTCGTTCTCCGGACCTCCACGCGCATTCGCAAAGGCTATAGCTGCGGGCGGAGCGGGACCCCGCCTACCTTGGGGGGATCGACCTTCCAGCAGGGCTGCAGCATCTCCGAACTGCGCCTCCACCAACCCTTGACCGGCCCTAGCCTGTCCGACAGCGTGATCCGGGTCTCGCTATCGACGCTTGCTGGCCCCGTAACGCTGACCGTGATGACGTCGAGCGCCAGTGATTGGCTCTTGGCCCGGTCTGGGGTCAGAACGCCATTCTTCGGCAATGTTGCGAGGCTGTCCAGAACCACCGCAAGCTGGGGGCAAGCGCTGCTGTCGATCCAGTCATGGACAATCTTCTTTTTGGTCAGGACATCGTCCTCGCGCCAACGCTCCGCCACCCAGCGGCCATCCTCTGGTCGCGTGAGTACAATGACGCTGTTGACGAAAACTCCACGTCCGCCGCCCTCTTCAGTGATGCGGTAGATTGGATAATTCTTACCCCATTCACTGTCTGCCTTCATCGGAAATGCGGCCAGGAAAACAGACGAAACTACAATGATGGTGAAGGGTTTCATATCGCACCAGGTTGGGGTTCTCTAGCGGGGCATTGTGCCTCCGACCTGAGCAAGTTGCTCATCGCTCGGGTATGGCAACCCGGCGATTTCAGCCAGAACCTGCCCATACTCGTTTGCAAATACTTCCGCTGCCGCCAAATTATGTCCGCCCTTCAACATATCGAATGTATCCGTCATAGCGTGTCCAAGTTCGTGGAAAATGGTATAATAATATCCAATTCTCATCCCAAACGCGTCTATGTATTGGGTATACTTTTCTGTCGCAATGCTAAAATAGATATCTACCTTTCCACTCCCGTCCTCGCGCCATTTGGTGTAAGCGGCGTCAACCTAGTCCCGCCTCAGCACGAAGACGGCCGCCTCGGCCCGCCAGTTCTCCAGCACCGAGCGCGGGTGGATGGGACGCGCCGGACGTCCGCCCGAAAGCGCCGCGCAGGCCTCGATCCGAAGACCCAGGTCATCTGTCAGGGCCAGGAAGTCGTGCAGGGTGCACAGGTGGATGTTGGACGTCGACCACCAGGGATCGGGCAGGGTGCGGGTCTCGGGCATGCGGCCGCGGGCCAGCAGGGCCCAGCGCACCCGCCAGTGACCAAAATTGGGGAAGCTCACCACTGCCCGGTCGGCGATCCGCAGCAGTTCCGAGACCACGTGGCGGGGGTCGCGCATCTGCTGCAGGGTCTTGGATAGGATCGCCACGTCGAAGGCGCGGGTCGGGAAGCTGTCGAGATCGTGGTCGGCGTCGCCCTGCACCACGGCGAGGCCCCGGGCCAGGCAGGCCGAGACCCCGTCAGCGGAAATTTCCAGCCCCTGGCCGTCGACGCCCCGCTCCCGGGTCAGGAGGTCCAAGAGGTCACCCTCGCCGCAGCCGACGTCCAGCACCCGTGCCCCGGCAGGGGTCAGGCGCAGGATCTCGCGGAAGTCCTCGCGCATCCCCCCGTTCACGACAGGCCCCGCTTCTCGGCGGCGGAGGCCAGGAAGCCCCGCAGGGCCGAATCCAGGGCGGGCTCCTCCAGGAAGATGGCGTCATGGCCCTTGTCGGTCTCGATCTCGACGAAGCTGGCCCGGCAGCCGGCGGCATTGAGGGCGCGCACCACGTGCCGGCTCTCGGCCGTGGAATAGAGCCAGTCCGACGAGAAGGACAGGACGCAGAAGCGCACGCCGCGGGCGGGCACGAAGGCGCCCGCCAGCTGGCCGTCGTAGGCTGCGGCCAGGTCGAAATAGTCCAGGGCCCGGGTGATGTAGAGGTAGGAGTTGGCGTCAAACCGGTCGACGAAACTCGCCCCCTGGTGCCGCAGGTAGCTCTCGACCTGGAAGTCGGTGTCGAAGCCCCAGGACAGGCCGTCGCTCTGCAGTTCGCGGCCGAACTTCCGCTGCAGGGCGGCCTCGGACAGGTAGGTGATGTGGGCGGCCATTCGCGCCACGGCCAGGCCCTTCTCCGGTCTCACGCCCGCCGCCTCATAGGCCCCGCCGCGCCAGTCCGGATCGGCCATGATCGCCGCCCGTCCAACCTCGTGGAAGGCGATGTTCTGGGCCGAGTGCCGGGCCGCCCCGGCAATGCAGATGGCCGAGAAGATCCGCTCGGGATAGTCCGCCGCCCACTGCAGCACCTGCATGCCGCCCAGGGAGGTGCCGACCACGGCGAACAGGGTCTCGATCCCCAGGGCCTCCACCAGCATGGCCTGGGCGCGCACCATGTCGGGGATGGTGATCACCGGGAAGGCCAGTCCATAGGGCGCGCCTGTGGCCGGGTTGGTGGAGCTGGGGCCCGTCGTGCCCATGCAGCCACCCAGGACATTGGCGCAGATGATGAAGTGGCGGTCGGGGTCCAGGGGCAGGCCGCGGCCCACCACCCGTGTCCACCAACCGGGCTTGCCCGTGACCGGATGGGTCGAGGCCAGGTACTGGTCCCCGGTCAGGGCGTGCAGCACCAGGACCGCGTTGGACCGGTCGGCGTTCAGCCGGCCATAGGTCCTGTAGGCCACCTCCAGGGGCGACAGGGCGGCACCGGAGTCCAGCCTCAGCGGACGGTCGGCGGGAAACCGCCAGACGCCGCCGCCGGACTCAGATCCGTCTTGAGCGGGAGAGAGGGCCTTCATCGGCCCGCTTGGACCGCCTGTCCGTTTCGCTGTCAACCGCTTCGCACACGGCGCCGGTGCAGGTATGAACGTCCCGCACGAGATTTGGAGCAGGCATGGACAGGCTGATTCTCCTTCGCCACGGGGAGGCCGAGGCGGGTTCGGAGACGGGCGGCGACTTCGGGCGGCGGCTGACGGCGCGCGGCCGGGAGGCCTGCGCCGCCGTCGCCTCGTCCCTGGCCGACATCGGCCTGATCCCCGACCTGGCCCTGGTCTCCGCCGCCGTTCGCACCCGTGAGACCTGGACGGCCATGAGTGCCCTCCTGCCGGGCTGCGAGGTCCGCTTCGAGGACGCCCTCTACCTGGCAGAGGCCTCGGAGATGCGGCGAATCCTCCTGGAGGCCGGGCGGGACGCAGGCCTGATCCTGATGGTCGGCCACAACCCCGGACTGCAGGAACTCGCCGAGGACCTGATGACCGAGGCCTCGGGCCCCTCCAGTACCCTTTCCCGGATCCGGGCCGGCTTCCCCACCTCCGCCGCCGTCGCCTTCGCCTTCGACGCCAACGGCCGCGCAACCTTCGACGGCTTCTTCCAGCCGGACGCCCTTGGATGACCCTGATCTACAAGATCCTGCCCCGGTCCGAATGGGAGATCGCCCGGGCCGAGGGACGGTTCCAGGGATCGGCGGTGGACCTGGCGGATGGCTACATCCACTTCTCCACCGCAGCCCAGGCCCAGGAGACGGCGGTCCGCCATTTCACAGGCAAGGTGGGCCTCCTGGTCCTGGAGGTCGACGGCGATGCCCTGGGCGCAGCCCTGCGCTGGGAGCCTTCCCGGGGAGGAGATCTCTTCCCCCACCTCTATGGCGACCTCCAGGTTGACGCGGTGCTGCGGGTCCTGCCCGCCCCCCTCGACGCGGACGGCGCACCGCGGCTGAGGCTGGTGCCTTGAGCCGCCTGCACGACCTCGCCGCTGGCGCCCTGCGGACCCTCGATCCGGAGGACGCCCATCGCCTGACCGTCCGGGCCCTGGCCCTGGGCCTCGGCCCGGGAGCGCCGGCGCCGGACCCGATCCTCGCCACCACAATCGCCGGCCTGTCCCTCCCCAGCGCCCTGGGCCTCGCCGCAGGTTTCGACAAGAACGCCGAAGTCTTCGGACCCATGCTGGCCGCAGGCTTCGGCTTCGTCGAGTGCGGCACGGTCACGCCCCTGCCCCAGGCGGGTAATCCCCGGCCGCGCCTGTTCCGCCTCACGGACGACAGGGCGGTGATCAACCGCATGGGCTTCAACAATGCCGGACTGGAGGCCTTCGCCGCCCGCCTCTCCCGGCCTGGCCGTCCCGGTCCCGTGGGTGCCAACATCGGGGCCAACAAGGACTCTGACGACCGCATCGGCGACTATGTGACGGGCCTGAAGCGCCTCTGGGGTCTGGCGGACTGGTTCACCCTGAACATCTCCTCGCCCAATACCCCCGGCCTGCGCGCCCTGCAGACCCGGGCCGCCCTCGAGGAATTGCTCGGCCGCACGGCCGAGGCCCGGGACGCCCTGCCAGCCGGCGACCGCGTCCCCCTCTTCCTGAAGGTCGCCCCGGACCTCGACGACCCGGAGATCGAGGCCATCGTCGAGACCGTTCTGGCCTTCGGCCTGTCCGGGATCATCGTCGCCAATACCACCCTCAGCCGACCGGCCCTGGCCTCATCCGACGCAGGCGAGGCCGGCGGCCTTTCCGGAGCGCCCCTCCGCGAGCTCGCCCAGTCCGTCCTCGGCCGGTTCAGCGCCATCGCCGCCGGACGTCTGCCCCTGGTCGGCGCGGGCGGGATCGCCTCAGGCGCCGATGCCTATGCCCGCATCCGCGCGGGTGCCTCGGCGGTCCAGATTTACTCAGCCCTGGTCTTTGATGGCCCGGGGCTGGCCGTGCGCCTGTCCCGGGACCTGGCCGCCCGCCTTCGCGCCGATGGGTTCCGCTCTCTTGCCGAGGCCGTCGGCGCCTCTTGACCGACCACGGGGGCAAGCGGGGCGCGTTGCCCGCAGGCCGGCTTTCCCCTACTGGAGTGGCCATGGCCGAGGTCCAGGCGCCAGAACCCACCCCCGCAAAGGCCGGATGGGGTCGAACCGGCCGGAGACTTTTCTGGCCAGGCGGCCTGTCCGCGCGC
>CAIWHQ010000219.1 GCA_903912465.1 uncultured Alphaproteobacteria bacterium
CGCCCGAACGTCGCGAAGACGCCTTCCGGGCCTTCAACCGGCTGGACGAGTCCCGCAACCAGAACGCCAAGGGTGTGGGGCTGGGCCTCGCCATCGCCAGGGACGCCGCCCGGGGGCATGGCGGCGACGTGCGCCTGGAGGACTCGCCACTGGGCGGCCTGCGGGCTGTCCTGCGGTTGCCGCAGGGCCGCTAGTGACCCCGCCCTTCGGACCTGTACACCCCCTCACCGGAGCCTGACAGGATCCCGTCTCCCGCTATTCGCGGCCCCGGCCCATGACATCTAGCTGGGCCTGGCGACCCGGATCGTCGAACCCCGGGCAGTCCCGGGTATTGGCGCTGAGGGGTTGCCTTCCCCAGGGCGCACCGGTTTCTTGTCGGATTGACAGGACCCGCAACCTGCAAGTATTTTTACGTTGTAAAATTCTTAGTTCCCAGCCCTCGAGGAGCCGACCGTCATGTCCCGTCCCGTCGAAAGCGCGATCCGCCTACCGGTCAGGATAGGCCTCTGCGCCGCAGCAGCCTCCGCGCTGGTCCTCGCAGCCTCGGCCGCGGCGGCCGCACAATCGCCGGTGGGGACCTGGTACACTCAGGACCGCAGTGCCAAGGTCCGGATCGCACCCTGCGGCCAGAAGCTCTGCGGCCAGATCGTCTGGGCCCGTGACCGCGCCAGCGGTTCCGCTGCGGCGGCGCGGGACGCGGCCAACCCCGATCCCAGCCTGCGATCGCGGCCAATCATCGGCCTCCAGATCATCCGCGACTTCACCCCGGCGGGTCCGGGAAAGTGGGGCGGAGGCAAGATCTACGATCCCAATTCTGGTCGCACCTACGCCTCGAAGATGAGCCTCTCGGCACAAGGCGTCCTGAAGGTCGAGGGCTGTGTATCCGTGATCTGCCAGGCCCAGACCTGGACCCAGGCCGACTAGAGCCTGTTTCGATCCGATAACCGGTTCCCACTTATCGGAACAGGATCTAGCCGCCCAGTTCAGCCGATCGACTGGCGGCGGCTGCGACGGCGTCCTTCAGAAGTGGCCCCAGGCCGGCCTCGCGGCCAAGCACGCTGAGCGCCGCCTCGGTGGTTCCCCCTGGCGAGGTGACCTGCCGGCGTAGTTCCGCAGGCGTCTGGCCGGTCGCGTCGAGAAGGGCGGCCGCGCCGATCATGGTGGCGCGGGCCAGGTCCCGTGAGGCGTCCGCCGGCAGGCCAGCCGCGGCGCCCGCCGCCTCGAGGGCTTCGACGAAGGCGTAGAAATAGGCCGGCGCAGATCCGGACACGCCCGTTGCGGCGTGCAGCAGTCCCTCCTCGGCGAGGTCCACCACGACGCCCACCGGGGCAAAGAGGCTCCGGGCCCGGCTGGCGGCCTGCGGGTCGGTTGCAAACAGACTGGCCACGCCCCGGCCTATGGCGACGGCGGTCGTGGGCATGACGCGGGCCACCCGCCGGCCCCCGAAGGCCTCGGAGATGTCGGCGGCCCTCACCCCGGCCACCACAGAGACGATCACGGCATCCGGCGGCAGATGGGGGGCGACGGCGACCACCGCTTCTCGCCAGGCCTGCGGCTTGACCGCCAGAAGGACGGTCCCCGCCCGTGCGATCGCCCCGGGCCCCGGATCCCGCAGGGCCCCGGCCCGGATGGCCCCGAGTGCAGACTCGGAAGGCGAAGGATCGAGGATCATGAGGTCGCCGGCGGCCGGCCCGCCAAAGCGAAGCCAACCCTCGATGAGGGCACCACCCAGGCGTCCGGCACCGAGCATAAGCACAGGGTTCATTCGCGCCTCCGGTACCGGCCGACGGGACGGCTTCAGGCCACGCCGACCGTCTCGAACATGCAGGCGGCGAGGGCTTCCGCAGGAGGTTTGCCGCACCGGACCAGGAAATCAAAGGCCGGAAAGAACCGGTCCGCCGCCTCCATGGCCACGTCGATCATACCAGCGGTCTGGCCCAGCCCAGGGTACTCGCCCGGCAGGAGGGGAGTCCCGAAGCGGAAGAGGATCTCGCCATCCTCGCGCATTTCGAAAAGGCCGAGAGAGGCGCGGGCGTTCACGCCCGCCAGGAGCTCATAGACCTGGGCCCGCAGCGATGGCGGCGCACGCATGTCCAGGGACAGGCTGACCTGCAGGCAGTCCACGTCCGGCCGCCAGGTAAAGCAGAGGCCGAAATCCCGCCAGCCGCCGGTGAGGGTAAAGGCAACGTCTCCGCGCTCGGTCCGGTCGAACTGCAGGTTCTCGGCCTCGAGGACATGCTCGACAACGTCCAGAGGGTCCTGGCTGAACAGGGCCTCGTCCTCGGACAGGGGAGATTCCATGCGCCCGAATGCCTCCGCGCTGGGATCGAATCGTCGATCGGTCGGGAGGACGCTAATCCGGATCGGGAGATTCCCTACAGTGGGATTCACCCTGTTGCCGCGCCTTCAGGGCGCAGACCTGTGGATCATTTCGCCGCAGGCTTACGCGGAGCCTTCGGCGGGGCCGCAGCGCGGAGGCTGGCGACCTCCTCGCGAAGGGTGGCGACCTCGGCCTTCAGGGCTTCGAGTTCGTCTCGACGGACGAGGTCCAGCTCGGCCACCCAGCGGTCGGCCTGGACGCGGAAGGCCGCCTTGGCCTCTTCGCCCGCGCTTTGCGCCAATCCCATGGCTGCGTTGGTCAGCCGGGCCATCTCATCAAGGAAGGGGTTCTGTGTCTGCATCCCACCAATATGGTCCCATCGGGGGTGAAAGCGAAGGGCTTCCCAGCTAAAGATTGATCCGTAGTTGCACGGAGACCTGCCTTGGCCCTGCCCTTTCCGCAGATAGACCCCGTCCTGATCCAGATCGGGCCCCTGGCCATCCGCTGGTATGCGCTGGCCTACATCGTCGGCATCCTGGCCGCATGGCGATATGCGGGCGCTCTGGTCGAGCGGGCCGACCTGTGGGCGAAACGGGGACCACCTGTGGATAAGCCGGGTCTGGAGGACCTGGTCCTGTGGATCACCCTGGGGATCATCGCCGGCGGGCGGCTGGGCCACGTTCTCTTCTATACCCCCGGCATCCTGCTCTCTGACCCCCTGGAGGTCCTGAAGGTCTGGAACGGCGGCATGAGCTTCCACGGCGGCTGCCTGGGGGTCCTCCTGGCCGTCGGGCTGTTCGTCCGGCGTCGGGGACTCGACCTCTTCTCCGTCGGAGACCTGGTCTGCGCCGTGGTTCCCATCGGCCTCTTCCTCGGGCGCATCGCAAACTTCATCAATGGCGAGCTCTGGGGCCGGCCCACGGACCTGCCCTGGGCGATGGTCTTCCCGGCGGCGGGGCCCGAGCCCCGGCACCCCAGCCAGATTTACGAGGCCTTGCTCGAGGGCGTGCTCCTGTTCGTGGTCCTGCGTTGGGCCACGCACAACCGGCGCTGGCTCGCCAGGCCGGGGGTCGTCGCGGGGATCTTCTTCGCCGGCTACGGCCTATGCCGGATCTTCGTGGAGACACTCCGCGAACCCGACATCTACATGCCCGCCTTCCCGATGGGCGTGACGATGGGCATGATCCTCAGCCTCCCCATGGTTGTCTTCGGCGCCTGGCTGATCCGGCGCGGACGGGTCCCGGGCGACCGCGCGTCGTGAGCCTGGCCGGACGGCTCGCTGAGCGGATCCGGAGCGCCGGACCGATCAGCGTGGCCGAGTACATGCACCTTTGCCTGCATGACCCCCGCGACGGCTATTACGCGGTACGCCCGGCGATCCGGGCCGATGGCGACTTCATCACTGCACCCATGGTCAGCCAGATCTTCGGCGAGCTGATCGGCCTCTGGATGATCGAGGTCTGGAGGCAGATGGGTCGCCCGGATCCGGTCCGGCTTGTCGAGCTGGGCCCCGGCGACGGGACCCTGATGTCGGATCTCCTGCGGGCCGCCCGGCTGGAACCGGACTTCAAGGCCGCCATCGACCTCTGGCTGGTGGAGCC
>CAIWHQ010000220.1 GCA_903912465.1 uncultured Alphaproteobacteria bacterium
CGGCTGGTCCGATTACGCCCTGGTGGACTCCGGTCTCGGCCGCAAGCTCGAACGCTATGGTCATCGCACCGTGGTGCGACCCGAGCCCCAGTGCCTCTGGGCCCGGGGACTGGATTCGGAGACCTGGGACACGGCCGATGCGGTTTTCGATCCCACCGACGAGGAGGACTCCGGCCGCTGGCGCTTCCGCGATGCGCCGATCGAGCCCTGGGTCTCCGGCTGGGGTGCCGTTCGCTTCAAGGGTCGATTTACCCCTTTCCGCCACCTGGCCTTCTTCCCGGAGCAGGCGGCCAACTGGGAGTGGCTGGACCAGACAGTGCGGGGCGCAGGAAGGCCGCTCAAGATCCTGAATCTGTTCGGCTACACCGGAGTGGCGAGCCTGGTCTGCGCCGCCGCCGGCGCCCAGGTCACCCATGTCGACGCCTCTCGCAAGGCCATCGGCTGGGCCCGGGAGAATGCTACCCTATCGGGGCTCGAGGACCGGCCGATCCGCTGGATCTGCGAGGACGCCCGCAAGTATGTCCAGCGTGAGCTGCGCCGGGGCGTGAAATACGACGGCATCATCCTCGACCCGCCCAAGTATGGCCGGGGACCGGACGGCGAGGTCTGGCGCCTGTTCGAGGATCTCCCCAACCTCGTCGATATCTGCGCCGCCCTCCTCAGCCCCGACCCCGCCTTCCTGCTGCTCAACGCCTATGCCGAGCGCATCTCGGGCGCCGCCCTGGCCGGACTGCTGGCAGACCGGCTCGAAGGTCGCGGCGGCAAGGTCGCCTGGGGTGAGCTGGTCCTGGTGGAAAGCGCCCGCCAGCGCGAGATCGGCATGAGTTTCTACGCCCGCTGGACCGCATGAGCGCCCCGTCCCGCCAGGTCACCTCCCTGACCAATCCCCTGGTCAAGGCGGTCCGCGCCCTGCACCAGGGAAAGACCCGGGACGAGACCGGTCAGTTCGTCTCTGAAGGCCTGAAGTTCATCATCGAAGCCCTTGAACTTGGTCGGTTTCCCGAGATTCTCCTCCATGGCCCAGAGGCCGCCGGACACCCCCTGCTCGAGCGCGCCAGCAAGACGACCCTGGAGGCCGGTGGGCAGGTGATCGAGGTCACGCGGGACATCCTCTCCAAGGTCTCCCGGCGCGACAATCCCCAGGCCGTGATCGGAGTCTTCCGCCAGGTCTTCGCCCGGCTGGACGACCTCGACCCCGCCTCCGCCAGGGGCTGGGTGGCCCTGCACAAGGTGCGTGATCCCGGCAACCTGGGCACAGTGATCCGCACCGCGGACGCCGCCGGCTGCGGGGCGGTGATCCTGGTGGGCGAGTGCTGCGATCCCTATTCGGTAGAGGCGGTTCGGGCGACCATGGGGTCGATCTTCGCCCTGCCCCTGGTCCAGGTCGATGAGGCCGAGTTCGCCGCCTGGCGAGCGGGCTGGCCAGGCTCGGTGGTCGGGACCCTGCTGTCCGCCGCCGTCTCCCACGCCGAGGCGGCCTACCGCCACCCGACCCTCATCCTGCTGGGCAATGAGCAGCAGGGCCTGCCTCCGGACATGGCGGCCCTGTGTGATGTCAACGTCAAGATCCCCATGCGCGGCCGGGCGGACAGCCTCAATCTGTCGGTGGCGGCTGGCGTCATGATCTACGCCGTAACAGCCTGATCTTTCTCAGGTTCCCCGCGGCTTGGCCCGGGAGGTCGGGGCCGCGGAAGCGGGATCCTCCGGCCAGACATGGCGGGGATAGCGCCCTCGCATCTCGGCCCGGACCTCCCGCCAGGACCCCCGCCAGAAGCCGGGGAGGTCCCGGGTGGTCTGGATCGGCCGATGGGCCGGCGAGGTCAGGGCCAGGGTCAGGGGCGCCCGCCCCTCCGCGACGGCGGGATGGACCGGCAGGCCGAAGACCTCCTGGACCCGCACCTCCACCCGCGGCCCGCCGGGCGCCGCATAGTCGATGGTGAAGCTGTTGCCGGTAGGCGCGGTCCACCGGGCCGGAGCCAGGGCGTCCAGGCGCCGGGCCTGGCCATAGTCGAGCCGACTGGCCAGGGCGGCGTCCAGCCGGGCCGGCGACAGGTCCTTCAGGCTCCGCAGGCCCTCCAGGGCCGGCCCCAGCCAGGCGTCGAGATCGGTCGTCAGGGCCTCATCCCCCAGATCGGGAAGGTCTGGCAGGCCCAGTTCCCTCAGGAAGGCGACCCGGGCCCTCAGGCTGGCCCCCGCCTCCCCCCAGGCCAGGGCGGCGATCCCGGCTTCCCGGGCCTGGTCCCGCAGGGCAGCGCGGATGAGATCGGCCGAGGGCGCCTCATCCAGGGTCTCCTTCAGCACCAGCCGCCCCAGCCGCTCCAGGCGCAAGGCCCGCAGCCGCCCCGAGGGCCCAGGCTCGATCCGCGCCTCGCGCTCGATGTCAGCGGCGAAGTGGTGGGCGATCTCGGCCAGGTCCAGCGGCGCGGCGAGGAGGATCCGGTCGGCCCGGCCACCACCGCCCAGCTCGCCCACGGCCAGCCAGGTCTCCCGCGCCAGGACGTCGGTCTCCTCGATCCAGACGCCCCGGCCGCTGGCCAGCTGGAAGTGCCCGGGCGCGCCCCGGGCCCGGGCGATCCGCTCCGGCCAGGCCAGGGCCAGGAGAACTCCGTCCGGGGGTTCCCCCTCGTCCTGCGCCCGGGAATGACCACCCGTCGCCCGGCGGGCCAGTTCC
>CAIWHQ010000221.1 GCA_903912465.1 uncultured Alphaproteobacteria bacterium
CGGGCCGCGCATCGCTTCGACGAGGCCCGGCTGGAGGCCTGGCTGGACGGGCGGCTTGAGGGCTTCCGGAGGCCGCTGACCGTCCGCCAGTTCGAGGGCGGCCATTCCAACCCCACCTTCCTGATCGCCTCGCCGGACCGCCGCTGGGTGGTGCGTAAGAAGCCACCCGGCGATCTCCTGCCCTCGGCCCACCAGGTCGGGCGGGAGTATACGGTGCTGAAGGCCCTGGGCGGCTCCGGCGTGCCGGTGCCCACCGTCCGCCTGCACTGCGAGGATGCGTCGGTCATTGGCTCCGAATTCTTCGTCATGGACTGGGTTAAGGGCCGGATATTCCTCGACCCCTCCCTGCCCGGCATGACCCCGACCGAGCGGCGGGATGTCTTCACCGACTACCTGAAGGTGCTGGCCCGGCTGCACGCGATCGACCCCGCCGCAGTCGGACTGTCCGACTACGGACGGCCGGGCAATTTCTATGAGCGCCAGATCAGCCGCTGGGTGCGCCAGTACAAGGCCGCCCAGACCGACGACCATCCGGACATGGAGCGGCTGATGGAATGGCTGCCGGCCAACATGCCGGCGGAGAGCGAGACGCGGATCGTCCACGGCGACTTCTCGATCCGCAACTGCATGCTGCACCCGACAGAACCCAGGCTCGAGGCCGTGCTGGACTGGGAGTTGTCGACCCTGGGCGATCCCTATTCCGACGTCGCCTACACCACCCTCTTCATGATGGGCGAGACGACCCAGAAGACCCTCATCGACCTCGGCATTCCCTCCCAGGCCGAGATGTTCGAGATCTATGCGGAGGCCTCGGGCCGCCCGCCGCTGAAGGACTGGAGCTTCCACCTCGCCTTCACCCTGTTCCGCATCGCGGCCATCAACCAGGGGGTCTACAAACGCGGCCTGGACGGCAACGCCTCGTCGGACCGGTATGTCGAGGCCTATCCCTCGATCCAGCGCTATGCCGCCCGGGCCTGGTCCGTCGCCAATGGGGGCCCCGCGGTTGTCTGACGGCCTGCTGGAGAGGCGCAACCGGGCCTTCGGTGCCGGGGCCGCCCTGTTCTACGAGACGCCCCTGAACATCGTCCGCGGGGAAGGTGCCTGGCTCTACGACGCAGATGGGCGTCGCTATGTGGACATGTACAACAATGTGCCCTGCGTCGGGCACGGCAACCCCCGGGTGGCCGAGGCCATCGGGCGCCAGCAGGCGACGCTCAACGTCCACTCCCGCTACCTGCACGAAGACATCATCCGCCTGGCCGAGCGGGTGAGCGGCCTGCACGGCGACTTCGCCGAGAGCGTGATCTTCTCCTGCTCGGGGACGGAGGCCAACGAGATCGCCCTGCGGATGGCGCGCATGGCCACGGGCCGGCGGGGTATCCTCTGCACGGACGCCACCTATCACGGCAATACCGAGCTGGTGGGGGCCATGAGCGGCCTTCCGGCGGGCTCGGACCGGGCCCGGGGCTTCCGAAGCTTCGCCTTCCCCCAGACCTTCCGCACGCCGGAGCCGGGCCTGTCGGGAGAGGCCCTGACCGAGGCTTACCTCGCGGGCCTCGACCGGGCCATGGACGCCCTGGAGGCGGCAGGCGACGGGATCGCGGCCCTGATCGTCTGCTCCATCCTCGCCAATGAGGGCCTGCCAGACATCCCGCCTGGCTTCATGGGAAAGGCCGCCGCCCGGGTCCGGGCGCGGGGGGGCCTGATCATTGCCGACGAGGTACAGGCCGGATACGGGCGTACCGGCCGCTGGTGGGGCTATGAGGTCACCGGCTTCACGCCGGACATCGTGGTGACGGGCAAGCCCATGGGCAATGGCGTTCCCCTGTCGGCGACCACCGCCTCACGAAGTCTGGTGGAGACCTTCCGCTCGAAGACCCGCTATTTCAATACCTTCGCCTCCAGTCCCCTGCAGGCGGCAGCGGGCAACGCCGTGCTGGACGAGATCGAGGCCAGGGGCCTGCTGGCCAACGCCGAACAGGTGGGCGCCTTCCTGAAGGCCGAGATGAAGGCCCGGGTGGGGCGCTGGCCGGGCGTGGCCGACGCCCGGGGCTGCGGCCTCTTCCTGGGGGTGGAGATGGTCGGGCCCGACGGTACGCCTGACCTCGCAGGGGCCAGGGCGGTCTGCAACGGCCTGAAGGACCGGGGCTTTCTGACCTCGAACGCCGGCGCCTTCAACAAC
>CAIWHQ010000222.1 GCA_903912465.1 uncultured Alphaproteobacteria bacterium
GCTGACTTTCCGGGGCGACGCCGCCGAGGCTCCCTACGCCTATATGGGCGTGCACATCTGCCGGCCCGACTATGTCGCCGACGGCCCCGACGGCCCCTTTTCCCTGAGCGGCTTCTGGCGCCGGTCGGCCGCGGCGGGGCGGTTGTACGGCTGTGTACTGGACGGCGACTGGATGCATGTCGGCGACCCCGCCGCCCGGGATGCGGCCGAGACGAAACTGGCCGGCGGATGACCGCCCGTTTCGATCCCTTTTCCGGGGCCGGCCCACGCTGGTATGCGATCGAGGCGCAGCGGCCCTTTCTCGACGATCTCGCGGCCGGGGTTCTGGACTGGCTGGGCGATCATCCGCCCGAGACCCTGTCCGACGCCGTCATCCTGCTGCCCAACCGCCGTGCCGCGCGGGCCTTCACCGCCGCCCTGTCCCGCCGGGCGGGCGGACGGCCCATCCTCCTGCCCCAGGTCCGGCCGCTCGGCGATCTGGAAGAGGATGAACCGCCCTTCGCGCCCGGCGACATCGGCCTGGACCTGCGCCCCGCCATCACCCCCCTGGCCCGCCGCTTCGAACTGGCCCGGCTGGTGGCGGCCCATGACCCCCGCGCCGCGGCCTCCCCTCTCCATGCGCTGGAAATGGCCGACGCCCTCGGGGCCTTTCTCGATTCCTGCCAGATCGAGGAAGTCCCGGATATGGGACGTGTTGCCGACCTCGTCGAGGCGGACCTGGCCCAGCACTGGCTCGAGACGGCCGCCTTCCTCGCCATCGCGGTCGAGCAGTGGCCCGCGCGTCTGGCGGAACTGGGCCTGATGGACCCCGCCGCCCGGCGCACCCTGCTGCTGCGGCGTCTGGCCGAGGCCTGGACGGCCCGGCCGCCGACCCAGCCCCTGATCGTGGCCGGATCGACCGGCACGGCCCCCGCGGCCGCCGCCGTCATCGGGGCCGCCGCCCGCGCGCCGCAGGGCTGTGTCGTCCTGCCTGGGCTGGACCTGACCCTCAAGGCCGAGGCCTGGGAAAAGGTGGATGTGCAACATCCCCAGGGGGCGCTGAAGGACCTGCTGCTGCGCCATGACATCACCCGCGACCAGGTCGCCGTCTGGGGCGCGGGCGCCGGGCCTGTGCCCTCGGCCCGCCGCCGCCTGATTGCCGAGGCCCTGACCCCGCCCGGGGCCACCGCCGACTGGCGCGGCACCATCGATGCCATGGGCCGCGAACCAGGCGACCCCGTCGCCGAGGGTCTGGAAGGCCTGACCCTGATCACGGCCCGCGCCGAGGAAGAGGCCGCGGCGGTCGCTGCCGTTCTGATGCGCGACGCCCTGGAGACGCCGGGCAAGACCACCGCACTGGTCACCCCCGACCCGCTGTTCGCCCGTCGGGTCCAGGCCCGCCTGTCACGCTGGGGGCTGGAGGCCGACTCCTCCGCCGGCGCGCCCCTGTCGATCACCCCCGTCGGCGTCCTGCTGTCCCTGATGGCGGATCTGGTCGGCGAACCGTTCAGCGGCGCAACCCTGCTGGCGCTGCTCAAACATCCGCTGGTCCGGCTGGGTCTGGAGGCCCGCACCCTGGCCGACCAGGCCTCCGGCCTGGAGCTTCAGGGCCTGCGCGGGCCCCGCCCCGGTGACTGGACCGCCATCGCGCGCCAGCTCGACCAGTCCCGCGCGCCCCGGTTCGGCCACGACCGCCCGCAAGCCTGGCTGGCGGCGAACGACGCGGCCCAGGGTCTTTTGTCCCGGTTACGGGACGCACTGGAGCCCTGGCTGGCCCTGTTCGCGACGGGGTCCGCACCGGTCGACCAGGCCGCCACCGCCCTGGTGCAGGCCATGGAGCGGATGGCCTGTGACGAGGCCGGCACCACCGACGCCGCCTGGCGCGGAGCCGAGGGCGAGGCGGCGGCGCGGATGCTGTCCGGCCTGATCACCGACGGGGCCGGGCTGGAGCCCCTGTCCGGCCCGGATTTCGCCCGGCTGGTCTCCGGCCTGGTCGCAGCCGAGGTCGTTCGCACCGGCGGGGCCGCCCATCCGCGCCTGTTCATCCTCGGTGCCATCGAGGCGCGACTGGCGCGCGCCGACCGGATGATCCTGGCCGGGATGGAGGAGGGCGTCTGGCCGCGCGGGGCCCCGCTCGATCCCTTCCTGTCGCGCCCCATGCGCAAGACCCTGGGCCTGCCCCCGCCCGAGCGGCGGATCGGCCTGTCCGCCCACGACTTCGCCCAGTCCGCCTGCGCGCCCGAGGTCTTTCTGCTGCACACCGAGCGGCGCGGCGGCCAGCCCTCGGTCAAGTCACGCTGGCTGTGGCGGCTGGAAACCCTGGTCGGCGGGGCCGGTCGCGACCTGCCCGGTCGTCCCGACATCCTGGCCATGGCCCGCGCGCTCGACGCCGCCGACCCGACGCCGCCGCCGTCCCTGCTGCCCGCATCGCGCCCGGCCCCGACCCCGCCCGTGGCCCTGCGCCCGCGCCGCCTGTCGGTGACCCGGATCGAGGAATGGGTGCGCGACCCCTATGCCACCTATGCCCGCTTCATCCTCGGGCTGGAGGCCCTGGCCCGACCCGACGAGCGCGTCGACGCCCGTCTGCGCGGCACCGCCATCCACGCAGCCCTGGAGCAGTTCGCCGAGGCCTGGCCGACCCTGGACCCCGCCACGGCCTCCGAAACCTTCGTCGGCCTCTACCTCGACCGGCTGCGCGACGGCGGCATGCCCGAGGCCGGCCTGGCGCGCGAGGACGTGCTGCCCCGCAATGTCGCCGCCTGGGCCGTCGGCTTTGAGGCGGCGCGACGGGCCGACGGGGCCGCCATCCTGATCGAACAACGCGGCGTGATGGA
>CAIWHQ010000223.1 GCA_903912465.1 uncultured Alphaproteobacteria bacterium
CATCCATGCCATACCCGACGAGAAACCTGTCCGGTGCCTCCCAGGCGAAGGCATCCGGCGGACGGCGTCCCGGCCGCGACGGCGGCTTCAGGGCGAAGACAACCGTCAGGACCTCAGAGGCACCCGCCTTCAAGACTAGCGCCCTTGCGGCCTCCAGGGAGTTCCCGGTCTCCAGGACATCGTCGAGGATCAGCACCTGCCGACCCGCAAGGGGACGCTGCAGGCCGGCGACGACCGCCCCGGTGCCGGAACTCTGGGTCCCGTCGCCGTAGGAGGACATCCAGATGGCGTCGAAGCTCAGGGGGTGTCCCAGTTTGGCGAGGGCCCGGGTCAGGTCCGAAGCGAACCAGATACCTCCGGTCAGCAGGCAAACGGCGATGGCGTCTGGCGCGAGGCGGGGCGCAAGCCGGACTGCCAGGTCCCGGACCGCGGCGGCGATCTCGGGCTCCGTCAGGAGGGGTTCCGGCGCCGCCGGCTCAATCATGGGCGGGAGGCGCCTTCGCCGGCGCAGGCGATTCGGCAGGACGAGCAGACGGAGGGGCCGCACCGGCGGGCGCAGGGGCGGCACCCGTCGCCTTGCCGGTCGCAGGCGGGTGCGAGACGAAGGTCAGGGCGACACTGGCCACGCCAGGGGGCGGGTTCCGGACCAGGACCTGGAAGTAGCGGGACTGGAGGGGCGGAAGGGTATCGACCGGCTTCGAGACCAGGGTCGATAGAATCGCGCCCCGGGCGTCCACCAAGGTGACCTGGAGCGGTGCCGCGGGCGTCGGCTTGTCACGTTCGTTCCGGATCCGACCGGAGACGCCCAGCAGGGCCTGGCCGTTCTGCACGGCCGGGGAAACGCGTACCTGCTCGATCACCAGGCCGACGCCGTTCACCGAGACCCCGGCGGCGGCGTAAAGGGCTGCGGTCTTGGGCCAAAGGCTGACAATGGGGTTCCGGAACAGGGCGACGCCAACGGCGATGAGGGCCAGCACTGCCGCCAGACCCGCCCAGACCAGCCGGGACGACAGCCCGGACTTACCCGCGCCCTTGCCCTTGCGGCCAGAAACCGGGGGCGGAATCATGGGCTCCAGGTCCTCGAAGGCATCAGGCGCCAACGGCTCCGGTTCAGGAATGAGGACAGGGGGCGCTTCGGGGATCTTGGGGGCAGGCGGCGGCGGGGGTGCCTCTTCCCAGGGCTCGAGCTCGCCATCCCCACGGCGGGCCGTCCACTTGTGGCCGCAGGCGATACAACGGACCGTCCGTCCGCCGGTGGGAATCTTGGCGGTACCGACGGCGTACCGTGCAGAGCATCTCGGGCAGGTCAGGATCATGGTGTGCGGCGCCAGACCATCGTCTTACACCCCCTTGGGGGCTCTTGTTTCGGAATTACGCTTTCAAGGTTAACAGATCACAGCGACCGATCCGAGCGCGATGCGCAGACCCCTGGATGCTCGGGATGCACGACAGGGAAGGGTCTGTGCTAGACTTGGATTTGTCATCTTCCCCAGCCCACCGGCAAGGCCTTGTCTGACCCCGCGTCTCCTCCCTCCCCGCCGATCGCCCTGCGGCTGACCGGGCTGTGCGCCCCGCAACGCGCGGGAACCAATGGACTGGAAGGCGTGGACCTGGAAGTCCCTGAAGGCGGGTTCATGCTTGTGCACGGCGAGGCCGGCGCAGGAAAGACCCTGCTCCTGGCTATGGCGGGTCTCGCCCTGCGGCCCGGCGCCGGAAAGATACAGCTGTTCGGGCTGGATCCCTGGGGCGCATCGCGACAGGGCCGGGCGCGCCTTCGCCGACGCCTGGGACTGGTCTTCCAGGACCTCAGTCTCATCGACGACATGACAGTGGCGGAGAACGCCGCCCTGCCCATGCGGATCGCCGGCGTCCGGCCGGAGGTCCTGCGTCGCGACGTGGGCGAGCTCCTGACCTGGATGGGACTGGCCGGGAAGGCCGCAGCCCGGCCAGGTGACCTCAACCACGACGAACGCCAGAGACTGGCCGTCGCCCGTGCCGTCGCCGGGCGGCCCGAGATCCTCCTTGCGGACGAGCCGGTCGGCTGGATGGGGCCCGAGGCTGCCGCCCGGGTGCTGAGGCTGCTGCTCCAGCTCAACCGCCAGGGCATGACTCTGGTGATGGCGAGTCGAAATCCCGACCTCGCACCTGCGCCCCAGAAGCTCGAACTGGTCCAGGGACGTCCCCGACCGGAGGCGCGGCCATGAGGCTTAGACTTCCGCAGGGCTTGGCCACCGTCTTGATCGTGGCGGCGCTGACCGCGCTTGCGGGCCTGTGCGCCCTTGGCGGCGCGACCGTTCTTGAGCGCACCGGCAGTTGGCGCTCACGGCTCGCCGGCGAAATGACCGTCGCGATCCGGCCGGCACCTGCCGGAACCTCCGACACCGAGGTCACCCGGGCTGCCGAGATCCTCGCCGGAACCCAGGGGGTGGCGGAGGTGCGGGTCCTGGATCGGAGCCGCGTCGCCGGCCTGCTTGCGCCCTGGACAGCGGGCGCCCGCGGACCCGACCTCGCCATCCTGCCGCGGCTGATCGCGGTCGACCTGGATAGCCGTGCGCCCGCGCGGCGGCAGACGCTTGCGGATGCGCTGAACGCCGCGGGAATCGGTGCCATTGTCGATGACCATCAGGGCTGGCGCAGGACCGCCCTCGACCTGCGCAGGCAGGCTGCCGCGCCCCTGCTGGGTGGACTCGCCGCCTGCCTGGCGGGACTGGCGGCCGCGGGAAGCCTCTCCGTGGGCCGGGAGGCCGAACGCCGCCAACAGGCCCTTCGCACGCGCCTGCGCCTCGGGGAGTCGCCAGGCGACTGCGTCCGGAGCCTTATCCTCTCCTGCCTCCCTGAGCTTGGCCTGGGCGCCCTCACAGGGGGGCTGATCGCCGCGGCCCTTGGCCTGGCGTCCGGACTGGCGACCCCCGGCGCGCCTGCCGCGACCCTTGCGCAACCGGCGGTCATCCTCGCGGCGGCAACCGCCGTCTGCGCCCTTGTCGCGGGCACCTTCGCCCTTGCTACCGCCTTCAGGCGGACCCGGGACATGGAGCCGTGAGAACCCTCGCCGCACTTCTGGTCATCGGGCTCATCTGGGTTTCAGGCCTGATGGCCTTCGCTGACCGGGTCAGCCGCCTGACCCCGGCCCCCCTGCCACAGGCCGCAGAGGGGGTCGTCGTCCTGACCGGGGCGGGTTCGAATGCGCGCCTTGATACTGGCATGGCGGTCCTCGAGGCCGGTCTGGCGAAACGGCTTCTCGTCTCCGGGGTCAACCGCGAGGCGAGCCGGGAGGATATCCGCCTGGTCAGCAAGGCGGCGAAGCGGCTCTACGACTGCTGCGTGGACCTGGGATTCACCGCCGCCAATACCCTCGGCAATGCCCGGGAAACCGCGGAATGGGCCCGGGCCATGCGGTTCCGGAGCCTGATCATCGTGACCGCCGACTATCACATGCCCAGGGCCATGCTGGAGCTGAAGTCCGCCCTGCCGGGGGTGAGCCTCCAGCCCTACGCGGCCGCAACGCCGGTGGTCGATGCCCGGCGCTGGTGGCGCACCCGGAGCGGGGCGCGGTTGATGATCTGGGAGTACTCGAAGTACATGACGGTCCTGGGCCGGGAGACGGTCCGCCGCCTCGGTCCGCGCGCCGATGACACCCGTAAGGACGTACCTTGATCCTGTTCCGCTCACTGGTCTTTGCCGCCGTCTTTTATGTCTGGTCGGTGATCTATGCGATCGCCATGGTCCCCCTTCTTGTCGCGCCGCGCCGTTGGATGCTCGCAGCCCTGCGGTTCTGGAGCCTGTCCTTGATCCTGCTCCTCCGCGTGATCTGCGGGATCCGGGTCGAGATCCGCGGACGGGAATACGCTCCCGCCGGGGACGCCCTCATCGCCCCCAAGCACCAGACCATGTTCGACGTCTTCGTCCAGTTCAGCGCCCTGAAGGGGTCCCTCTTCGTCTTCAAGAAGGAACTGATGGCCGTCCCGATCTTTGGCTGGATCGCCCTCAAGCTCGGGTCGATCGTGGTGGATCGGGCCGGACAGGCCACAGCCCTCAGGGACATGGTCCGGCGGGCGCAGGAACAGTTCCGCCTGGAGGACCGGCAGCTGGTCATCTTCCCGGAAGGCACCCGCAAGGCCCCCGGCGCGGAGCCTGACTACAAGCCCGGCGTCGCCGCTCTCTACCGCGAGCTCGGCGTCACGGTTCACCCGATGGCCACCAATGCCGGGGTGCACTGGCCCGCACATGGATTCCTGCGGCGTCCGGGGGTGATCGTCTACGAGTTCCTCGAACCCATCCCGCCCGGTCTGAAGCGGGGCGAGTTCATGCGCCGGCTCGAGGACAGCATCGAGACTGCCTGTGGCCGCCTGCTGGCGGAAGGACTTTAGCCGGTCTCGAGGTCGACGACCCGCTGCAGGAGCCGCTCCATGCCCAGGTCCCGCACGCCGGCCTCGCGCAGATGTGCAACCAGGTCCCGGAGATAGTCGACATTCGGGCCTGAGAGGCCCCGAGCTCCGGCGATCCGTCTTGCCTGGTCGTCCTCGGTGAGGTCGCCCGCCCACTGCGGGTGTCCTGTGTCGGACAGATAGGTCAGGCAGTCGGCCCGCTGGCCCCCGTCCAGCCGAACCCGGACCCGTCCCTCGATGTAGGTCTCGGTGGGCTGCTCGCGCTCGCGCAGGTAGTCGGCGACCTGCCGCCATCGCTCGGCGGCCACCCGGTAGGCGACCCCCCGTACAGAGCCACCGCGCACCAGGCCGAGGACCAGGCCCGGCCTTTCCGGGGTTCCCCGATGGTGAACCGAATAGATGCAGAAGGCCCGGCGACGTCCGTGTAGGATGGCGGGGCGCTTCTCGACCCAATCGAAACCCGGGCGCCACATCAGTGACCCGTAGCCGAAGACCCAGTCCCCTTCAGCCGCTTCAGACCGCATGTCCGCCTCCCGAACCGATTCCTCCATGCCCGACCCCGGGCCGCCGCGCAAACTCCGCTGGGCGGGCTTGTGGGTCCCCTTCCTTCTCGCCGGTCTGCTCGTCGCAGGCTGGAGCGCAGGATGGGTCTCTGCCGCCCGACAGGTCGAGACCCGCCTGGAGCGGGGCGTCACCGAACTCAGGGCGTCGGGGACCGAGGTCGCCTGGTCCTCGAAACGGCTCTCGGGCTATCCCTTCCGCCTCAACCTGGCCCTTTCCGACCTCAGGGTCGCCAGCGGGGGCTGGGTGCTTTCGACGCCGGACCTCGAGGCTCAGGCCTTCCTGCATGCACCGCGGAACTGGCTAGTCGCGACTCCCGCCGGCCTTGTGGTGACGCGTCCGGAGGGCGGCGGCCTGGAGGTCAGGGGACGCCGGATTCTGGCGAGCTTCGCCCTGGCCGCGGGGGGGATTCCGAGAGTCTCCATCGAAGGCCTCGGCCTGACCTTCCAACCCTCGCCCAGCGCCCAGCCCTTCGCCCTGTCGGGAGCCGAGCGGCTGGAACTCCACCTCCGTCCGGGCCCTGATGACCAGGCCGCAGTCTTCCTGCGGCTTGAGGGCGGCGCACCCGAGCCCGGCCGGCTGTTTGCGGACCTTGGCGGCGGCGCTTCCGTGTCCGGCCAGGTGGATGCCATCGCGGACCGGGCCTCGATGCTGGCACAGCCCAACCCCCTTCAGGCCTGGAGCGCGGCGGGCGGGCGCCTGGAACTGCGCCAGGCGGGACTGACGACCGGGGAGACCCGGCTATCGGTCGCCTCGCCGGGCCTTGTCGCCAGCCCGGACGGGCAGCTGACGGGCCCGCTCACCCTTCGCACGTCGGGGCCACCCGAGGTCCTGCGGGTCCTGCTCCGGCATGGGGTGATCTCTCCGGACGGGGCGGCCGGAGGACTGGCTGCCGCCGGGCTCGGCCGCCAGAGCGCGGAAGACACCCGGATAGACGTGGAACTCTCAGCCGGAAGGGCGCGGTTGGTCCGGCCGCGCTGAGCGGTCAAGCCGGCCCGGACGTACGCCAAGCCTGGGAATCGCGCTCTAGGCCGCGCGTCGGGCGGAGGGGACCGGATTGGTGAAGGTCATGGCTCCGTCCTCCAGCCGCGCGAAGCGCAGGGCGGCCATGTCCAGGGCGTAGTTCTGGTGCAGGCGCCAGGGCGCCGTCGTTCCCTGGCGGGGGAAGAGGTCGATCGACCTCTGAACATAACCGGAGCTGAAATCCAGCCAGGGCGCCGTTTCCTGGGGTGGCCCCTTGAGGATCGGCGTGCACTGGCGAAGGCCCTTGCGGTGCATGTGATTCAGGAGGCGGCAGACGTACTCGCACGTCAGGTCGCATTTCAGGGTCCAGGAGGCGTTCGTGTAGCCGAAGGCAGACGCCAGGTTGGGCACCCCCGAATACATCATGCCCTTGTAGCTCAAGGTCTCCGAAGGCCGCACGGCCGCGCCGTCGACCGACAGGGCGATGCCGTTCATCGCCTCGAGTTTCAGGCCGGTGGCGGTGACGACGATGTCAGCCTCGATCTCGGCACCGGACTTCAACCGAAGGCCCGACCCGGTGAAGGTCTCGACCTCGTCCGTGACCACCGAGGCCTGGCCGGACTTCAGCGACTCGAAGAAGTCGCCATCCGGAGCGAGGCACAGCCTTTGGTCCCAGGGATTGTAGCGCGGTGAGAAGTGGGTCTCGACGTCGAAGTCCGGGCCAAGGGACTGGCGGGTCTGGTCGATGATCGCCTTGCGGACCTGCTCGGGCCGACGGCGCGCCATGCGATAGAACAGCATGCCCATCAGGACGTTGCGCCAACGGATCAGGCCGTAGGACAGGTGCTCAGGCAGGCTCCGGCGGAGGCGCAGGGCAAAGGCATCCTGGCCTGGCCGCCCGACGATGTAGGTCGGCGAACGCTGCAGCATGGTCACATGGCCTGCGGTGCGGGCCATTTCGGGGACGAGGGTCACTGCCGTCGCGCCGGACCCGATGACCACGACGCGCTTGCCCGCATAGTCGAGGTCCTCCGGCCAGGCCTGGGGATGGATGATCCGGCCCCCGAACTGGTCCATGCCGGCGAAGTCGGGGGTGTAGCCGCCCGCGTAGGAATAGTAGCCGCCGCAGAGGAAGAGGAAGTTGCAGGTGAAGGTGGTGGGACCCGTCGGGGACTGGGCCGTCACCGTCCAGGCGGCGTCCTCGGTCGACCAGGCGGCGGCGCTCACCTTGTGACCGAACCGGATGTGGGGCTCGATCCCCTCCTCGCGGGCGGTGTCGCGGACGTAGTCGAGGATCGAGGGCCCGTCGGCAATGGCCCGGTCGCCAGTCCAGGGCCGGAAGGCATAGCCCAGGGTGTACATGTCGGAGTCCGACCGGATGCCGGGGTAACGGAAGAGGTCCCAGGTTCCACCGATCGCCTCACGGCCCTCGAGGAGGACGAAGCTGCGGTCGGGACACGTGGTCTTGAGGTGCCGGGCCGCGCCGATCCCTGAAAGGCCAGCACCCACGATCACCACGTCGAAATGCGACATCGCCTGCTTTTCAGACATTCAGATCCCCTGTCGTCCTGGCGGATCACATGACGGTTCCCGGTCGCCGTAGCAAGGCGCCTCTGCGGCTTGCCCCGCTCCGGCGTGGGGCCTAGCCTCGAGGCTGACCCCCGGGAGCCCCCATGCTGAGACGCCTCCTTCTGACCCTCGCCCTGATCCTGGCCCTTCCCGCCGCCGCGCAGGCGGCCTCGGCGACGCCCTCGAAGGAGATGCTGGAATGGCGGGAAACGGCACGGCGGGTCAGCATCGTCCGGGATGACTGGGGCATTGCCCACATCCGGGGCCGGACGGACGCTGACGCCGTCTTCGGCATGATCTATGCCCAGGCCGAGGACGACTTCCCGCGCATCGAGACCAACTACCTGACGGCCATGGGACGCCTGTCCGAGGCCGAGGGTGAGCGGGCCCTCATGCAGGACCTCCGCGCGCGCCTGTACACCGACCCCGAAACCCTCAAGTCGCTCTATGGAAAGAGCCCGCCCTGGCTACGCAAGCTGATGGACGCCTGGGCGGATGGCCTGAACTACTACCTGGCCATGCATCCCCAGACCCGCCCCCGGGTCCTCAAGCGATTTGAGCCCTGGATGGCCCTCAGCTTCTCGGAAGGCAGCATCGGCGGCGACATCGAACGGATTTCTTTAGACGGCCTTTCAGACCTGTACTCCGACCGGCCCCGGGTCCTGGCCAGCGCGGCGCCGGCTGGACCCGAGGAGCCCCGGGGCTCCAATGGCATTGCCATCGGCCCCTCCCGTGCCTGGGGCGGCCGCCCCCTCCTGCTGATCAACCCCCACACAAGCTTCTATTTCCGGGCCGAGCAGCAGGTGACCTCCGACGCCGGGCTCAACGTCTACGGCGCGGCGACCTGGGGACAGTTCTTCATCTACCAGGGCTTCAACCCCCGGGTGGGGTGGATGCACACCTCCAGCGGCGTGGATTCTGTCGATGAGTTTGCGGTGCAGGTCTTCGAAAGGGGCGGCAAGCTGACCTATCGCTACGGCGCAGAGGAGAGACCGATCGTCACGCGGCAGATCGCCATCCCCTGGCGGACGCCCCAGGGGGCCCTGGTGCAGAGCACCTTCCGGGTCCACTTCACCCACCATGGGCCGGTCGTCCGGAAGGCGGGCGACCGCTGGATCGCCTTCGCCATGATGAACCGGCCTGTCGAGGCGCTCAGCCAGTCCTTCCTCAGGACCCGGGCCCGCAACCTCGACGCGTTCATGAAGGCCGCGGCCCTGGCCGGGAATTCCTCGAACAACACCCTCTACGCCGACGCAGACGGGGTGATCGCCTACCTGCATCCCCAGTTCGTCCCGAGGCGGAGCGACCGCTTTGACTATACCCAGCCCGTGGATGGGTCGGACCCGGCCACCGACTGGAAGGGCCTGCACGCCCTGTCCGAGCTGCCCAGCGTGCGCTCGCCCAGGACCGGTTGGGTCTACAACACCAATGACTGGCCCTGGACGGCGGCGGGGCCTGACAGTCCCCGGCGGGACCAGTTCCCGCGCTACATGGACACGGTGGGGCCCAACCCGCGCGGCGTGAACGCCGTGCAGCTGCTGGAGAACGGTCAGACCTTCACCCTCGACACCCTGGCCCAGGGCGCCTTCAACACCGCCCTTCCAGCCTTCGACCAGCTCCTGCCCGGCCTGATCGCTGCCTGGGACGCCAGCCCTGGCGCAGACCCCCTTCGCCTGAAGTTGGCCGACGACATCCGCCTGCTGCGCGGCTGGAACCGGCGCTGGTCCGGCCAGTCCGAGGCCCTGACCCTGGCGGTTTACTGGGGCGACCGCCTCTGGCCGGAAGCCGAGGCCCTGGCGCGCGCCGAGGGGCTCAGCGTCTGGGAAGCCCTGGCCAGCCGCGTGTCGCCCCGCCGCAAGCTGGAGGCCCTGGCCGTGGCTTCCGACCGGCTCCAGGCAGACTTCGGGACGCGGCGGGTTCCCTGGGGCGAGGTCAACCGCTTCCAGCGGCGGACCGGTGACATCCAGCAGGCGTTCAGCGATGCGGTACCCAGCCTCGCGGCGCCCTTCCCCTCCGCCCGGTGGGGCGCCCTGGCCTCCTTCGGAGCCCGCCGGCCCGAAGGGCAGAAGAAGCTCTACGGCTCGAGCGGCAACAGCTTCGTGGCGGTGGTGGAGTTCGGCCCCCGGGTCCGGGCGCGGGCGGTGACAGCGGGCGGTGCCTCCAGCTCGCCCCAGTCCCGGCACTTCACCGACCAGGCGCCAAGGTACCTGAGCGGGGATCTTCGGCCGGTCTACTTCTGGCCCGACGAGATCAAGGGCCACGTAGAGCGCACCTACCGTCCTGGGCAGTAGCCCGCGCAGTTGCGCCTTCGGACGCAATGGCCTATCGCCCAAGCCTCCAGAGCCCGGGACCGCCATGGACGCTTCAGACCCCAAGCCGACCGCACGCACCCTCGAGGCCGTGCGCGCGCGCCTGGATGTCGTCGACCGACGCCTGCTGGAGCTGATCGACGAACGGGCCGCCCTTGCCGGCGAAGTGGCCGCCGCCAAGGTTGCCGCGGGAGAATCCGGCCGGTTCGCCCTGCGTCCGACCCGGGAAGCCGAGGTCCTCCGTAATCTCCTGGCCCGTCCGCGCAAGGCCGCGACGCCTGGCCTGGTGGTCCGGATCTGGCGCGAGCTCATGAGTGACAGCCTGTCCCGCCAGGGCCCCTATCACCTGTCAGTCTTCGGCGGCGGGCAGGCCCCGGTGGTCCGGGAAGCCGCCCGGATGCGCTTCGGCGCCGCGCCGCCCCTGGCCGAGGTCAGCCGCCCCGAGGAAGCCATCGCCGCGGCGCGCACCCCCGGCGGGGTCGCGGTCCTGGCCCTGGACTCTCGGACGCCCTGGTGGGGACGCCTGCTGGCGGATCCTACCCTCCGGGTCTTCGCCGCCCTGCCCTGCCTGACCGCCTGGGGACGCCCCGCCGCCCTCGCCGCCGCCGAGGTCGAGATCGGACCGACGGGGGGCGACCGCACCTACTGGGTCACCGACGCCCCCGGCCCTCCCGGCCGCCTCGTGGAGACCCTGAGCAAGGACGGCGTGGCTGCTGAGCTCCTGGCCGACGCCGGCGGGCTGCGGCTGTTTGAGCTGGTAGGCTACTACCAGTCCAGCGACGAACGCCTGGCCCGGGCACCCGGCCGGCTCACCGGCGTAATCGGCGCCGCCTCCGCCCCCCTGGATGCCTGAGGCCCTCATGTCCGACCGTCCCCAGCCCCAGTCCAAGCCCAAGCCAAAGCCCGGCATCCTCGACATCTCGCCCTACAAGCCCGGCAAGGCCGCCGTGGAGGGCGTGGCCCACCCGCTCAAGCTGTCGGCGAACGAGAACATCCTGGGCTCAAGCCCGGAGGCCAAGGCAGCCTTCGTCTCGGCCATGGATGAACTGCACCTCTATCCGGACGGTCGCTGCAACGCCCTTCGCGAGGCGATCAGCACCCGCTACGGCCTTGAGCCCGAACGCCTGCTGTTCGGCTGTGGATCGGACGAGATCTTCCAGCTGATCGGCCAGACCTTCATCCAGGCCGGCGACAACGCCGTCCAGGGTGAGCACGGCTTCGGTGCCTTCGCCATTGCCACCCGCGCCGCCGGCGGTGAGGTGCGCATGGCGACCGAGGTCAACCTGCGCATCGACGTCGACGAACTGCTCGCCTGCGTGGACGACCGCACCCGGATCGTCTGGGTCGCCAACCCCGCCAACCCCACCGGCACCCTGGTGAGTGGCTCCGAGATCCGTCGCCTGCATGCCGCCCTGCCCGCCGACGTCGTCCTGGTTCTGGACGGGGCCTACGCCGAGTTCGCCGACGATCCGGACTTCGAGGACGGGGTCGACCTGGTCCGCAACTTCTCCAATGTCATCATGACGCGGACCTTCTCCAAGCTGCACGGCCTGGCGGCCCTGAGGGTGGGCTGGGCCTACATGCCGCAGGACATGGCCGACGCCATCGATCGGATCCGCCTGCCCTTCAACGTCTCGATTCCCGCCCAGCGCGCCGCCATCGCCGCCCTGGCGGACGACGACTTCCAGGCGAGATCCCTGGAACTTGTGCGGACCTGGCGGCCCTGGCTTTCGCAGCAACTGGGCGGGCTGGGGCTCGAGACGACCGCGTCCAGCGCCAACTTCGTCCTCGCCCGCTTTCCGAAGACGCCGGGGCGGACCGCCGCGGACGCCGACGCCTTCCTCTGCGCCCGGGGCCTGATCCCGAGGATGGTGGGCGGCTATGGCCTGCCCGACCACCTGCGCCTCACCATCGGCCTGGAAGAACACAACCGGGCGGTGGTGGACGCCCTGGCGGCCTTCATGGGGTCCCGCCCTTGATCTATCCGAAGATGGCGGTGATCGGCTGCGGCCTGATCGGATCCTCGGTGATCCGCGCCGCCCGCGCAGCCGGTGCCGTGGGCTCGGTGGCCGTCGGCGAAGCCAACCCGGCGCACCGGGCGCAGATCACTTCCCTGGGCTACGCTGACCTCGTCACCGGCGACATGGCCGAGGCGGTGGCGGACGCAGACCTGGTGGTCTTCGCCGTGCCGGTCCTGGCCATGGGCCCTGCGGCCATTGCGGCGGCGGCGGCGCTGAAGCCGGGCGCCACGGTCACTGACGTCGGCTCGGTCAAGGTCAGCGTGGGAGACGCCCTGCGCGCTGCAGTCCCCGCTTCGGTCTACGTCATCCCGGGACACCCCATCGCGGGCTCCGAGCAGTCTGGCCCCGCCTCGGGCTTTGCCGAACTGTTCCAGGGCCGCTGGGTGATCCTGACCCCGCAGGCGGACGACCGGCCCGAGTATGCGGACGCCACCCGCCAGCTCTCGGATTTCTGGAGTGCCCTTGGCGCCCAGGTGGACACCATGGACGCCGCCCACCACGACCTCGTCCTGGCGGTCACCAGCCACCTGCCCCACCTGATTGCCTACAACATTGTCGGCACCGCCGCCGACATGGAGGAGGTTACCCGGGCCGAGGTGATGAAGTACTCCGCCGGCGGCTTCCGGGACTTCACCCGGATCGCCGCCTCGGATCCCACCATGTGGCGGGACATCTTCCTGGCGAACAAGGACGCTGTGCTCGAGATCCTGGGCCGCTTCACCGAGGACCTGCAAGCCCTCTCCCGCTCCATCCGCTGGGGCGAAGGCGACAAGCTGTTCGAGCTCTTCTCCCGCACCCGCGACATCCGCCAGGGCATCGTCGCCGCAGGCCAGGATAGCGCGGAGCCGAACTTCGGGCGGGACCGCGCGGCCTCCGACGGAGCCCCGAAACCATGAGCGGCTACGCCTGGCTGGCGGGGGCCATCGTCACGGAGATCGTCAGCACCAGCCTCCTGAAGCTATCCGATGGGTTCACCCGGCTCGTGCCCGGCACCGCCGCCATCGCCCTGGTCGCCGCCTCCTTCTACTGCCTGGCACAGGCGCAGAAGACGATTCCCCTCGGCATCGGCTATGCCATCTGGTCCGGGGTGGGTATCCTCGCCATCACCGCCATCGGCTGGATCGGCTTCCGGCAGAAGCTCGACATTCCCGCCATGGCCGGGATGGCGCTGATCCTCGCCGGCGTCCTGATCATCCGCCTGTTCTCGCGCGCCGAAGCCTAGATCCTGTTCCGGTTCCGTTTCGCGCCTCCCTGCGCTAGATCCTGTTCCGATAAGTGGGAACCGGTTATCGGATCGAAACAGGCTCTAACTTTTTGGACCTGGAGCCTGTTTTGCCCCTTCAGACGTTCCATCTGAAGGGAACAGGCTCTAGTCCTGCAGGGTGAATCTCCCGCCCGCCCTCGTCGTCCTGCCCGGACCCAAGGCCGCCCTCGCCGGGGAAGGCCCCGTGCGCCTGCTCAGGCCGCCCGAGGCCCGCGACCGCTTCCGGTCCCCGGAGGTCCTGGTGGCGCACGCGGCCCTGACCGCCCGCAGGCTGGGCCTGGATCCGCCGCCCCGGTCGGCCCGGATGTTCGATGTGCTGGAGCTGTTCGCCTTCGTACGCCCCGGCGCCTTCACGGCCCCGTCGGCGGCAGGCCTGGCCCTCGCCCTTGGATGCCCTGAACCCTCCGGACCCCTCGAGATGGCGGAGGCCCTGGCCCAGGTCGCCGGTCGCCTCCTGGAGGAATTGGCCGAGAGCCCGACGCCCTCCCGGGAGGAGGCCCTGGCCCTCGCAGAGACCCTCGCCCGGGGCGGCTGGGCCTGGGGGCCTGCGACGACGGAGGCCCTGCGCCGCCATCCGTCCAGCAACGCCTTCCGCAGTTCCGGTCTCGATGTCTGGTCCCGCCTGGCAGAGTGGGAGGATCAAGGCCCCGCAGGCGAGCCCGGCGACACCCCCATCAGCCCCGAGGCCGCCGTCCGCAGGCTGGGCGTCCTCTTGGGGCGCGCCCGCCTGGAAGAGGACCGGACAGCCCAGGCGGAGTACGCCCGGGAAGCCGCCTTCATCTTCGAGCCTCGGGAGCGTGAAGGCAGCCCCCGCATGCTTTTGGCCGAGGCCGGCACGGGCGTGGGCAAGACCCTGGGCTACCTGGCGCCCGCCTCGGCCTGGGCCGAGGTCAACGGCCCCTCTGTCTGGATCTCGACCTACACCCGGGCCCTCCAGAGGCAGATCGAGCGCGAGAGCGCGGTCCTTTTTCCCGACCCGGCCGAGCGAGCCCGCCGGGCCGTGGTGCGCAAGGGACGCGAGAACTATCTCTGCCTGCTGAACTTCCAGGACCTGTCCAACACCGCCCAGCTGGGCTCCGCCGACCTGATTGGACTGGGCCTGACGGCGCGCTGGATCCGGGCGACCCGGGACGGCGACATGACCGGCGGGGACTTCCCGGCCTGGCTGCCAGGCCTGTTCGCCGGACCCGCCGCCGGTCAGGCGACCGCGTCCAACCTGGTCGACCGGAGGGGCGAGTGCATTCATGCGGGGTGCCCGCACTATCGGACCTGCTTCGTAGAGAAGGCGATCCGCGCCTCGCGCCGGGCCGACATCGTCATCGCAAACCACGCCCTGGTCATGGCCCAGG
>CAIWHQ010000224.1 GCA_903912465.1 uncultured Alphaproteobacteria bacterium
CGAAGACCAATCTCCGCCTACTCGGCACGCGCGAGAAGCATCGCCCGCTGAACGGGTTCGACGGCGAACCCAGCTTCGCCGGCCGCTCCTTCGTGCGCCTGCCGCTCGAAGGGCCGATCACCGTCGAGCAGACCTGGTGACTGCGGCGGCAGCCAGCAGCCGGATAAGTACAAATTTCGCTGGCGCCTGATAACGGCTTGCTCCAGCCCTTCGCCGAGCCTTTCTGCGGAGCCCTAGCCGGCCGACCGGATCAACTAACCCGCCTCATCGCGCAGACTTAAGCTTCGATAGGCCTTCAAGAAAGGTCTGCGAGCAACGTCCAGCGGCGGCTTGCTGCCGAAAAACCTTGAGGACTTCGGCCGTGACCGACGGGTCGACCGCCGCCTCCAGCTTAGACAGGGAAGCGGCAACCAGCGGGTCGGGCTTGAGCGCTTGGGCGATGGCGAAACAGGCGTGGGCCGACTGCGGATTGGGAGATCCGGTTAAGCCCTGCTCGTGGATCTCACCGAGTACCGCGAAAGCCTCCGGCTTGAGCCCGGAGGCGGCATCTTGAACCGCGGCCAACGCACCGGCGCCCATCTTCTCGGGCTCCCCATCCAGGATCCACGCCCGCAGGGCCGCCTCCATCTTCTCCACGCCCTTGTCGTCGACGGAGGCGGCCTTGGCGCCGGCAACGACCTTGAGCAAGAGCTGGTAATCGAAGTGATCCTCACCCAACTTCCGCGAGGTGAACGCCGCCGAGATGACACCGGAAAGGATCCGCGTGCGGATCCGCGCCAGGTAGGCGCCCCGGCTCCGCAAGGCATCCTCGGCCACGTCGTTCCGAACCTTGCCTCCGAGGTCGGCCACGGCCTTGGCCAAGGCCACCAGCAGACGCCGTTCCCGGTAATCCGGCGAATCCAGGCGGGAAGCTTCATGGAACCCGACCAACCCGGCTAGCCTGCCCTGCAGGGCCGCCTTTTTATACCAAATCCGGGCGTCGACCAGGTTGCGCGTGATGCTCTGCCCCGCCACGAACTCATCGGCCAGCCGCAACATGGCCTCAGGGTCGCCCTTCTTGGCCGAGAGGATGGTGTTCTTGATCCGCAGCTGGCGAGGCGTCGGCGGCTTGTCCGGAAGGTTGCTGGGGGCGCAACGCAGGACGAACGTGACGCTTCGATTCAACAACCCCTTGCCGTCGCAGTCCACGCAAACGGCCCGGAATCGCGTTAGGCCGCCGCCGCGGACGGACTCGTAGTAGAGAGCCCCCGACCCCGCGCAAGCCGGACAACGAATGCGACCCGCGCTCCTGATGCTGGCATCCTTGACGGCGCAGGAGCGGAAGAACTCCGCCAAGGCTTCCGGAGTATCAGGACAAGGGTTTCCAGGGATGAGGTCGACCATCTCGCCATCGTCGGTATAGCTCCGCCTCGCGCGGTACTCGGCGAAAGCCTGCCGAACCAAGGCCGTCTGGTCAGGGTCGAGGTTCATGGACTTTCCGACGTAGATGATGAAAGTGTCGTGGGCCGTCTTCACTTTCTCCTCCGTCAGCGACTCCCTGGGGTCGTGGACCCTCGCTGCGGCGTTTAAGCATGCCGAGCAGGCGAGCAGCCAGCCGGCCAGGATTATTCCGATCTTGGGCATAGGATCACCTATGCCGCCAGGGAAGACCCGGGCAACTATTTTAGACTTCTAATGTGTCAACGGTTCCGCTAACCAAAGATCATGCGAAAAATCTTCCCCCTCCTGCTCTGTCTGCTGACCGCCCCCGTCTGCCTGGAGGCGAGCGAGCTCAGGCCGATGTCCTCACCTCAGTCCAAGGGAGCCCTGCCGCCCGGTGAAAGCGAATATCCCCTGCACGTCACCAAGCGGATGCACCTGCAATCGAGGTTTTCCGTGCTCCAGTCCAAATTCTCCGTCGACCCCAGCAAGATTCCCGACTCCGCGCATCAGGACATGGAGAAACTGATCAAGGAAATCGTCGAATTCCAGGAGGAGTACCTGAGGTTCGAAGACCACCGCGACTTATTCTGGAACAGCAGCAGCTACTGGGGCAAGTATTGGAACACTTCGACCCAGTTTCTGGTGGGAAAACTCAGGACCCAGATAGCGAAGGTACGCGGCATGCAGATCAACGGCGTGGCGCCCTTCCGGCGCGAGGACATCAACGCCACCCAGAAAATGCTGGATGGTATCCGCGAAGGCCTCTCCATCGACCGCGAAATCGGCCTCGCCGCCAGAGTCATCAAATAACTCAAGCCTTACCCAACTCCTCGCCACGCTTGCGCGCGGCGAG
>CAIWHQ010000225.1 GCA_903912465.1 uncultured Alphaproteobacteria bacterium
CCGCCCCACGCCTGGATCGCCGCGCCCAAGTACTTCAACGACCGGGCCGGCTCGATCTATGCCGGCACGAACGAGATCCAGCGCAACATCATGGCCAAGGCGGTGTTGGGGTTGTGAGCCCCCGCCTTGCCGCCGCGCCGTCGCTGCCGCATAGTCTTCGACAAGAAACGACATCCCCGGAGGAGACGACCATGGCCTACGCGCCTGCGGACCGCGACATCTATGACGCCGACAGCCACATCATGGAGCTGCCGGACTTCCTGAAGCGCTATGCCGACCCCAGCCTGAGGGACGAGATTCCCGAGGTGTCCTATTCGGCCTCCATCGTTACCGACGAGGAGGTGGCGGTGATCATGGACCAGGGCGGGGCGCACAGCCCCGAGCACGTGGCGGCCCAGGTGGCCCTGGGCGACGCCCTGATCGAGAAGTCCAAGGAGATCCAGGCCCTGGGGGCCTTCAATCCCGGCGACCGGCGCACCGCCATGGACCTGCTCGGCTTCCGCAAGCAGCTGGTGTTCGCGACTCACAGCCTGCGCATGCCCTTCTCGCCGTCGACCAAGCTGGAGAACCGCCTGCGCTATGGCGCGACCCGGGCGCACAACCGGCACATGATCGACTTCTGCGCCGCCGATGACCGGCTGATGGGCGTGGCCGCCATTCCGCTGGACGACCCGGAGCTGGCCCTGAAGGAGCTGGACTTCGTGCTGGCCAGCAACCTCAAGGCGGTGTGGGTGCCGCACCGGGCGCCCCTGGACCGCTCTCCGGGGCACATCGACTTCGACCCCTTCTGGGCGAAGCTGGCCGAGGCCGGCGTCCCCTTCGTCCTGCATGTGGGCGGCGCGCCCCTGCAGCTGGCCAAGGCCTGGATGAATAATGGGCGGGCGCCGACCAAGGACTGGCTGGGCGGGGGCGAGAACCTGCGCACCAAGGACGTGGCCGTCCTGCATGAGGGGCCCGAGCAGTTCCTGACCATGATGATCCTGGACGGGGTCCTGCACCGCAATCCGGGCCTGAAGGGCGCGGCTGTGGAGCTGGGCGCCGGCTGGGTTCCAGAGCTTCTGCGCCGCCTGGACTGGGTGGTGAAGCACTGGAGCCGGAACGACGCCAACCTCCAGGGCCTGAACCGCACGCCGTCCGAGCAGATCACCCAGCAGCTAGCCTTCACCCCCTTCGTCTTCGAGGAGGTCGGCAACTTCATCGACCAGTCGAACGAGGACCTCTACCTGTTCTCGAGCGACTATCCCCACATCGAGGGTGGACGGAACCCCATCGGCCGCTTCGAGGCCTCACTGGGCGAACGCCCGGCGATCGTGCGCGACAAGTTCTATGCGGAGAACTTCCTGCGCATCTTCCCGAACGCGCGGGTGGACCGGCGGGCCACCGAGGCCGCCTGACGGGGCTGTCCCATAAGTTTTATGCTTATTACTTGGTGAAGGTGTTATTTTCGACAGATCGGACCGGCTGACTGTGGGAGAGGGGTCTAGAACCCCGCCCGCACAGGGGGGCGACGGAGGGGCGATCTGACAGAGTGGGTTGCCCCTCGAACAAAGTTATTGCTTAGTAAAAGAACTGACCTCTGAAACCAGGAAGGCTTCATGATTAATCTCATCCTCTGCAACCTCTGGTGGCTGCTGCTCGGCGGCCTCCTCGGCTGGCTGGCCAGCTGGCTGCTTGGCCGCCCCCGCCTCACCGTTGGCACGGTCGCTTCCGCCCCGGGTATCGACCACGCTGCGGCCAAGGCCGCCGGCTATGTGGTCGGCGGTATCGACAACCTCGAAATCATCGAGGGCGTGGGTCCGAAGATCGCCCACCTCCTGCGCTCCAATGGCGTGGGCACCTTCGCCCTGCTGGCCGCGTCCAGCCAGGCGGCCCTGAAGGCCATCCTCAATAAGGGCGGGCCTGCCTACGACATCGCCAACCCCGAGACCTGGCCCGAACAGGCTGGCCTCGCGGCGCAAAACCGCTGGCAGGACCTGCGCAATCTGCAGGAACGCCTCGACGCCGGCGTTCGGCGCTGATTGAAGGAGACCTGACCCATGTCTGATTACAACTCCAACTCCAATAACAACGCCCTCTCCGCCTGGAACCGCCTGCACCTGATCGTGGCTATCGCCCTGGCAGCGCTCCTGGCCCTCCTTTCGTTGACGGGTATGGCCACGCCGCAGGGGACCTGCCCGGCTGCGGCTCCGGTTGCGGCTCCTGAAGTGGCTGCGATCGCTGCGGCTCCGGTCGTCGAAGCCCCGCCGGTCGCGCGTCTGTATTTCGACGTCGATGTCTCCGACACGATCGCCGAGGGCAAGCCGCTCCTGGATCCGGTCGTCGCCTGGCTGGCGGCTAATCCGGCGGCTCGCGCTGTCGTGACCGGCTACCATGACCCGACCGGAACGGCGGGACGTAACCATGACCTGGCCAAGTCCCGGGCCCAGACCGTCCAGGCCGCCCTCGTGGCTGCTGGCGTCGCTGCGGACCGTATCGACCTGGTGAAGCCGGTTTCGACCGATGGCGGCGGCGACCTCAAGGAAGCCCGGCGCGTCGAAGTCAGCGTGAAATAAGGTGAAGACGCCAGCCGCCTTCGGGTGGCTGGCGATCTCCATCGACGGAGGGCCCCGGGTTCCAGAACCCGGGGCTTTTCTGTATCTGGCGACTCAGGCGTTGCGCGCCATCAGGCCGCCATCCACGGGGATGGTGACGCCGGTAATGAAGCTGGCGGCCGGGAGGCAGAGACTTACGGTCATGTGGCCGACCTCTGCCGGGTCGCCGTAGCGGCCGAGGGCGGTCCGACGCCTGGCGTAGGTGGCCCGGTCCGCATCGGGTATCCGGTCGGTCATCCCGGTGAGGATGGGGCCAGGACAGATGCAGTTCACCGTGATCCCCTCCTTGCCCAGTTCGACCGCCAGGGCCCGGGTCAGCCCGGTGACGCCGGCCTTGGCGGCGGCGTAGGGGCTGTCGCGGCTGGTCGCACCCAAGGCCTCCGTAGAGGCGATGTTGACGATCCGCGGAGCCTTTGACTGACGAAGCCAGGGCAGGGCGGCGCGGATGGTCACCTGATGGGCGGTGAGCATGACCGCCAGGGACTTCGCCCAGACGGCATCGTAATCCGGGGAGTCGATGGGGCTGAAGGCCGAGATGCCCGCATTGTTGATCAGGATGTCCAGACCGCCGAACCGGGCGGCGACGGCGTCCATCACGGCGCGGACCTGATCGGCTTCGGACACATCCAGGGCCCAGGCCTGGGCGGACCCGCCGGCCTGCCGGATGGCCTCCGCCGTTGCTTCCGCTGTCCCGGCGTTGAAGTCGGTCACGGCGACATGGGCACCCTCGGCGCCAAAGATCTCGGCGGTGGCGCGGCCCATGCCGGAACCCGCCCCGGTGACGAGGGCGATGGACCCCTTGAGTGAGCGGCTGAGCGACATGGGGAAACTCCGGAGATAGCGATGATCCGGAGATTGGACCGGGTTGACCGGCCGTCACAAGTCCGAAGGGAGGTCGGTCGTCAGGGCGCCGACGTCGTGTAGGTGATGTAGCCGCGCTCGACCATGCGGCGCAGGGCTTCATAGACGCTGGACAGCTCTTCGTAGCGGCTGCGCAGCTCGGCGAGGCGCATCACCTGGCGGGTCTCGAATCCGGAAGGGTTTTCGGCCATGTCCAGGGCTTCCTTGACCCACTGGGCCCGGGCCAGGGCGGCCGCGACGGCGAGCCGCTGGAACTTCTCGGAGTCTGCGCTGCCGAGGGCGGTGTGGATCACCTCGCGGTTCGAGGCGAACACCGTGTAGTCGATATGCTCGAGCTGTCCGCGCAGGCGACGCTGGGCGGTGAGGTCCATGTCCTCCTGAGGCTCGAAGTGATCAGAGCTGTAACGCGTGAAGCCGGACTTGCGGGTCGACATGTCGCTCTCTCCCGCGGGGCGATTCTCTGCTCCGCAGGTTAAGATTGCCCTCGCAGCGTTAACTTTCAATTGAAACCCACCCGAGACCGGACCTGCCGGCCCCGGGTTTTGCCTCAGCTGACTAGGTCTTCCTTGATTGTCTTGCGGGCGGTCCAGAACAGGGCTGCGGCGATCAGGGTGCAGCAGGAGGTGCAGATGATCGCCCAGCGGACGCCCTCGGCCTCGCCGAGCCCCATTCCGGTCGCGAAGAAATCCGACAGGGCGCCGACGATCAGCGGGCCTGCGCCCAGTCCGACCAGGTTGATGATGAACAGGAGTATGGAGGCCGCCGTCGCCCGCATGTGCGGCGGCACAAGGCTCTGACCGGAGGCGTAGACCGGGCCGTACCAGAGCGAGCCGAGCAGCCCCGGCATGAGCATCACCACCATGGTCCCGATGGCAGTCGGCTGCAGGTAGCCGAAGATGGCGAAGAGGGGTGAGACAAGGGCTGCAATCGCCGGCACGGTCATGTAGGCGCGAATATCGCGCGCGCCGGCGCGGTCGGCGAGGACCCCGCCAAGCCAGCTGGAAAACACCCCCATGACACCGCCAAGGATGCCGAGGGCAAGGCCAAGGAAGCCAACGGACTTCAGGCCGAAGTGGGAAGCCAGGGCCGCCACTTCCTGGGGATGGTTTCGCAGGTAGAAGGAATAGACGAAGGCCCCGTTTCCATAACCGATGAAGGCCAGGGTGGCGGCCCCGAAGGCCACCATCCAGAAGGTCTTCTTGCGGATCAGGTAGGTCAGGGTGGCGCCGAAGCTGCCCTCGGTCTTCTGGGTCTCCAGCATCCGGGCCCTGACCACCTCCGAGAGCTGCTTGCGCGGTTCCCGGAGGGTGAAGAAGACGATTACCGTCAGGATGAGGCCCGGCACGCCAGCCATGAGGAAGGCGGCGCGCCAGCCGAAGGTGTCGGACATCACCCCGCCCAGGGAGGAGCCGAGCAGGGATCCGAGGGGCGTTCCGATGGAGAAGAAGGCCAGGGCCGAGGCGCGCTGGGACTTCGGGACATAGTCCGAGATCAGGGAGTGGGCCGTGGGCGTGCAGCCCGCTTCGCCGACACCGACGCCGATCCGCGCAAGAAGCAGCTGGGCGTAGTTGTTGGCGAGGCCGCAGACCACGGTGAAGCCGCTCCACAGGGCCAGGGAGACGCCGATGATGGTCACCCGGTTCCTGCGTTCGGCCAGGCGCGCGATGGGCAGGCCCAGGAAGGTGTAGAAGATCGCGAAGGCGAGGCCTGTCAGCAGCCCCAGCTGGGTGTCTGAGAGCTTCAAATCTCGCTTGATGGGCTCGGCCAGGATGGAAACGATCTGGCGATCGAGGAAGTTGACCGTGTAGACCGCCAACAGCAGGATCAGGGCGTAGCGGCGGAAACCGGGCGAGACGAGGGGGACGAGGGGGGGCTCTTCCTCAACGTCGACGACGTCCTCAAGCGAGGTGGAAACGATCGACACCCTAGTCCCCCCGGATGGTTGTTATGCTTGTTGCAACCTGTCTAGACGCCGCCGCGGCCCGGGGGCAAGTACCCGTATCAATCCCCGGGCGGACTTGCCGCCCCGACAAGGGAGCCGGATATGCTGGAACTGGTGATCGGATCAAAGCGGTGGTCGAGCTGGTCGCTGCGGCCCTGGCTGGCGCTGAGGCGCACTGGCGCGCCCTTCCATGAGCGCCTGATTCCTCTCTACCAGGCCGAGGGCCAGACCCGCGCGCAGATCCTGCCGCATTCGCCCTCAGGCCGGGTGCCAGCCCTGAAGGCGGGTGGCATTGTGATCCCGGAGTCCCTGGCCATCTGCGAGTACCTGGCCGAGGCCTTTCCCGGCGCGAAACTGTGGCCTGAAGATCCGGCCCTCCGGGCGCTGGGCCGGGCTGCCGCCAGCGAGATGCACGCCGGCTTCCGCGCCCTGCGCGTGGAATGCCCGATGGACCTGGCTCGGGGGCCCGCGCCAACGGAACTCTCGGAGGACGCCCTTGCAGACATCGCCCGGGTTCGGGGGCTCTGGAGCGACCTCCTGGGCCGAAGCGGCGGGCCCTTCCTGCTGGGCGACTGGTCGATCGCCGACGCCTTCTTTGCGCCGGTCGCGACCCGCTTCCGGACCTATGCGATCGAGGCGGGCTCGCCGGATCTTGTGGACTATATGGACCGGCTCCTGAACTGGCCGGACTTCCTGGAGTGGGAGGCGGCGGGGCGCCTGGAAACCTGATCCCCAGGGCCCGCCACCCGCCCAGGTCAGCCCATCTTGTAGACGCAGACCTTGTTGCCCTCGGTGTCCCGGAAATAGGCACCGTAGAAGGTGGGCATGCGCTCACCGGGTGGGCCCTCGCAGACGCCGCCATTGGCCAGGGCGGCGGCGTGGACCTGGTCCACGACCTCCCGGCTGGGAGCGGAGATCGCGGGCATGACCCCGTTGCCAGGGCTCGCCGCTTCCTTGTCGTAGGGAATACAGACGCCGATCATGGCCCCGGTGCCGTTGGAATAGAGCTCCATCCGCTCGCCGGACATGGCCGGTCGGGCGCCCAGGGGTTCGAGGGTCTTTCGGTAGAAGGTCTTGGCGCGTTCGAAGTCGTTGGCACCAAGGGTGACGTAACCAAGCATTTTGGAATCTCCATTTCGGGATTGCAGTCTATCGGCCCCGGAGCCGTGCGTAAGCCTCAAGCGCCCGGGCCCGGGCAAACTCGTGGTCGACGATCGGTGCGGGGTAGTCCCGGTCTAGCCGCAGGCCGGAGGCCTCCAGGACCATGGGCGGGGCCGTCCAGGGGGCGTGAAGCCATTTGTCGGGCAGGCGGGCGATCTCGGGGACCCAGCGGCGGACATATTGCCCGTCCGGGTCGAACCGATTGCCCTGGGCCATGGGGCTGAAGATACGGAAATAGGGTGCCGCATCCGCCCCACAGCCGGCTACCCATTGCCAGTTACCCGCGTTCGAGGCGTGGTCGGCGTCCACCAGGGTGTCCCAGAACCAGGCCTCGCCCTGCCGCCAATCCACCAGGAGGTGCTTGGCCAGGAAGGAGGCGCAGATCATCCGGACCCGGTTGTGCATCCACCCGGTGGTCCAAAGCTCCCGCATGCCCGCATCGACGATGGGATAGCCGGTCAGGCCCTGGCGCCAGGCCGTGAGACCGGCCGCATCCTGCGCCCACTCAAAGGCCTCGAAGCGCGGATCGAAGCTGGACTTCGCCAGGTCGGTGCCGCGGGCGCTGATCTGGGCGTTGAACTCGCGCCAGCCGAGCTCGGCGAGAAACTTCTCTGCGTCGGCCTCGGGCGCCGCCCCCCGCTCGACCGCCGTGAGGGCACCGCGCCAGAGGGCGAAGGGGCTGATCTCTCCGAAATGCAGGTGCGCAGACAGCCGCGAGGCGCCGGGCTCTGCCGGGAAATCCCGCGCTCGGCCATAGCCCGCCAGCCCACCGGACAGGAAAGCGCCCAGCCGGGTGCGGGCGCCTGCCTCCCCCGGGCTCCAGTCGGAGAAGCCCTTCGACCAGTCCGGGGCGGTGGGGTGCAGGCCCCAGGAGCCGAGGGGCTCCGAGGCCGGCCAGGCCTCTGGCGTCGGAAGCGTGCCGGGTGCCTCTGTGCGCGCCGGCGGAGTGATCTGCGGGCGGGCGGCTCGCCAGAAGGGCGTGAAGACGCCGAAGGCCCCGCCGGTGCGGGTCCTGACCTGGTCGGGGCGCTGCAGGTGGCCGCCGTTCCAACGCCCGACCTTCATGCCGCCTGCCTCGAGCCTGGCGGCGAGACGGTCGTCGCGGGCCTCGAGCCCCGGGTCGAAGAGATCGTTCCAGTGGACGATTTGGGCGCCGGTCTCGGCGGCGAGGGCAGGGAGGACGACGGTGGGGTCCCCCCGCCTCAGGATGAGGCGCGATCCCCGGGCCTCGAGGTCAGCGGCCAGGGCCACGAGGGAGCGGTTCAGCCACCACAGCGAGGCTGCGCCGGTCTGCCGGACGTCGGGGCCCGTGTCGAGAATGAAGACCGGGAGGAGTCCGCGGCCTGAAACGGCGTCAGACAGGGCCGCTGCCAGGGCGGGATTGTCAAAAAGGCGCAGGTCGCGCCGGAACCAGAGCAGGACCGGTGTCATGGGGTCTCCATGCGCCAGGCCGGCGGGGTCTGGCAACGGCCTCCTTCAGCCCCAGTACTCGCGGGAGCCTGGGCGCGTCCGTGCCGGCGCCGGCGCCGGCGGGGGCGGACTCCATTTGGGCTTCTCCAGGGGTTTGGAAAAGGCCCAGCCCTGGCCCAGCTGGACCCCGAGGTCGAGGGCGAGGCGCGCCACCGGCTCGGTCTCGATCATTTCGGCGATGGTCGCCACCCCAAGGTCGTCGCAAAGGGCCACCAGGTGCTTGACCAGAAGGGCGTCGCGGGAGCCCTCGGTCATGGACTGGATGTATCGGCCGTCGATCTTGATGAAGTCCACATCCAGTCGCCGCAGGTAGTCCAGAGAGGCGGCCCCGGCTCCGAAGTCGTCGAGGCAGACCACGTGGCCGGCGCTGCGGAGCCGCGCGATCCGGGCGTTGGCCTGGTCGAGGTCTCGGAGCTGCCGGGTCTCGGTGATCTCGAGGATCAGCCGGCCGCGCAGTTCGCTGCCGACGCCGAGGCCAAGGATCTCCTCGAGAACACCATCGATCATGAGCGAGTGTGCGCTCAGGTTGGCGGCGATCCGGGTGGTCACGGGCAGGGACTGCAACTCCCTGAGCAGCCTGCGGACCACCGAGAGGTCGAAGGCCTGGATCATCTCCAGATCCTCGGCCAGCTGGATGGTCTCGGCCGGGCTGGTGTCCCTGGAGAACCGGGCCAGGGCCTCGAAGTGGTGAAGCTCGCCGGTCGCGAGGGAGACGACGGGCTGGTAGGCCAGCTGGAAGGCACCGCGCGCGACGATGTCGCGGAACCGGTCGCTGTCCCTCAGGGTCCGTGCCACGGTGTCTCGGAAGCCCGAGGTCGCCGCGTCGCTGCCAGCTTCGATATAGCGGTCGAGGGCCAGCCGCAGGGTGCGCATGTTCTGGCTGGACGCTGCGCCGTCCAGCGACATCCGTGCAAGCTGGGGGCGTGCGCTTCCTCCTGACGCGGCGCTCAGGCCCTCTACCAGTCGGGCGTTGGGAGCATCAGCCGGGCGCATGATGGCGAAGCGGTCGGAGCTCAGTTCGGCGCCGCCGACTCCGGCGTAGGATTCCGCCCTCAGGGTCGCCTCGATCTGACGTCGGGTGCGCTCTGCCATGTCGGGACTGAGGCGGGACAACCGCTCCCGAAGGCCCCGGACTTCGACGAGATCCAGGGTGAGCACCAGCCCTGCCTTCTCGGCCTCCTTGAGCAGGTACTCGGCGGCGGCGGAAAAGGACTCCGCGGGCGTAAAGCCGTCCCCATCGCGCGGATAGGGGGTGCCGCCGCCGGACCCGCCGGCACTGAGGGCGCAGGACAGACGGGTTCCCAGCTGCGGCAGGCGGAAGACCGAAAGCGAGGCCGACCCCGGGGCGTTGGGCGTCTTTCGTTCGGCAAGGGTCATCGGGAGGGGACCGCGACGCTCGCCAGGCCCCAGGGTGGTGCGCAGTGTGTCGAGGAGGGTGATTTCAGAGGACTTGAAGAGTTCCGCCCAGTTGCGTCCGACAAGGTCCTGGTCGGGGCGCCCGGTCAGACGCTCCGCCGCGCCGAGAGCAAAGGTGATGGAGCCTTCGCTGTCGATCTCGAACACCAGGTCCGCTCCGGCGAAGGCGAGGCCCAGGAGGCGGGCGACGCCGGCATCTTCCAGACGGGGAGTCGACGCCGTCAAGGCATGCACTCGCAATCCGGACGCCCACGCCTGCACATGCCGGAGACCTCCACTCTGCTCCGCTCCCGGGGAACCTGCAGGGATCTGTGTACCGAGCAGGCCTTGAAGACTTGTGCGCCTGCAAGGTTAAGACCTTGCCACCACGCAGGTCCAAGGATGCGACAAAATGTCGCTGATTGGATGGTGCCCGCTGCCGGACTCGAACCGGCACGCCGATGGCGACGGATGTTAAGTCCGTTGCGTCTACCTGTTCCGCCAAGCGGGCCCGGAGGGCACTCTAGCCCGACGCCGATGGGCGGACCACCCGCCCTCAGATCAGACCCTGGGCCCGGAAGCTGGTCAGGCCATCGCGGCCGACGATGACGTGGTCGTGGACCGATAGGCCCAGGACCTTGGCGGCCTCGATGACCTCGCGGGTCATGGAGATGTCGGCCTTGGAGGGGGTGGGATCGCCGGAAGGGTGGTTGTGGGCCAGGATCATGGCGCTGGCCGAGAGTTCGAGCGCCCTGCGGACCACCTCGCGGGGATAGACGGGGGCGTGGTCCACCGTGCCCTCGTTCATGGCCTCGTCGGCAATGAGCTGGTTCCGGCGGTCGAGGAAGAGCACGCGAAACTGCTCGCGCGGTTCGTGGGCCATGGCGGTGCGCAGGTAGGCGGACAGCTGGGTCCAGGAGGTGATCACCGTGCGCCGGGCGACGGGCTCGCGGCTGATCCGGACGGCGGCCTCGTGGGCGAGCTTGAGGTCCAGGGCCGCCTGTTCGCCCAGGCCGCGCATCCGGACCAGGTCCTCGAGGGGCGCGCCGAAGACCCCGGCGAGGGAGCCGAAGCGCGCCAGCAGGGCCTTGGCCAGGGGTTTGACGTCGCCCCGGGGCAGGGACCGGAAGAGCAGGAGCTCCAGCAGCTCGTAGTCTGGCAGGGCACCCGGGCCGCCGTGGCGGGCGCGGTGCCGCAGGCGGGCCCGGTGCCCGGCGTGCGGCGAAAGCTGGGGCGGCGACAAGTCGGTGGCCGATCCGAAGAGCGGGGCTTCCTGCAGGTCGGATGGGGGCATGGCGGGGCTCCGGCGACCTCGCCAATGTTCCCTAAATGTTCATGCTGCGCAAGCCTATCCTGCGACCTTGACCCGGGTGACGTTGTCGCCGGAATTCCGGTCGATGCGCTTGTTGTAGGGATCGATCCCGGCGAAGGCGGGCTTGCCGTTGACGGTCAGGGTCAGGGTCTGCTCGCCGTCCTTCAGGGTCTGCACGGTGAAGCTCTGCACGGACGCCCGGCTGAAGCCCGCCTTCCCGGGTTCGGCGGTGAAGACGCCGACGTCGAAGGTCTCGGCGCCGAGGGGCGAGGGCGTCTCGGCGCCCTTGCTATCGGCGTAGAGCTTGCGGGCCGTGACCTTCAGGGTGACGTCATAGCGGCCGTCCGGCCTGCGCCGGGCCTCTGCCGCGTCGGTCTTGAGGTCGTAGAGGGTGATCTTCTCGAACAGGTCGGTGATCAGGGCCTGGGCCCGGGCATCGTCGCCGGCCTCGCGGCGCAGGGCGTCCACCAGGTCGCGGGAGGTGGGGAAGGGCGCGCCCTTGAAGGCGTAGCGGGCCAGGAGGCTGCGCAGGGCCGCGTTGACCTTCGCCTCGCCGATCTGGTCGCGCAGCAGGTACATGACCAGGGAGCCCTTGCGATAGTGGATGTAGCCCTGGTTCTCGACCCGGATCAGGGGCGTCTCCTCCACCGCCTGGCCGCCGCGCGCCGAGAGGTAGGCGTCGAGCTCGTTGCGCAGGAACTTGCGGATGCCCTCAGGGCCGTAGGTCTCTTCCATGATCAGCAGGGCGGAGTACTGGGCCAGGGTCTCGGACAGGACCGTTGCCCCCTGCATGTCGGCGCCGACGATCTGGTGTGCCCACCACTGGTGGGCCATTTCGTGGGCCGTGACATAGGTGGCGTAGTCGATCTTGTCGGTCCTCTCCGGGTCGGCGGTGAAGCCGATGGTCTCGGAATAGGGAATGGTATTGGCGAAGGCCTGGGCGAAGCTGGCATAGCCCGGGAACTCCAGGATCCGGGCCTGGCGGAACTGGTAGGGGCTGAAGCTGGCCTGGTAGTAGTCCAGGCTCCGCTTCATGGCGGCCATCATGCGCTCGACGTTCCAGGTGTGACCGGGGTGGTGGTAGACCGCCAGGTCGACGCCCTTGTAGGTCTCCCGGCGGATGGCGTAGCGGGCGGACTGGACCGAGAAGAAGTTCAGGACCGGGGCGTCGGTGCGGAAGCGCGCCGTCCTGCGTCCGTTCGCTGTGGTGTCGGAGACCAAATAGCCGGGGGCGACCGGCGTCTGGTCGGCGGTGGTGGAGACCGTGATGTCGGCCTTCACCCAGTCGGCGTTGCCAACATAGTTGCGGGCCCGGGCGCTCTCGTCCTCCAGCCTGGCGGGGCGAAGCTCGGGAGGCAGGCCATACTTGCGCCGCTTGGTCCGGTCCTGGAGCAGGCCGGACCGGGACATGCCCAGGACCGGCGCGAACTCGGCATTGGAGATGAAGGTCCCGTTGTCCACCAGCCGGGACGTGTTGCCCGAGTTCTTGAAGCCCTTCTGGGTGAGGCGGGATGAGAACTCGAGGCGGGCGGTCCCGCTAGGTGCCAGCGGCGTTGCCAGGTGCAGGATCCGGTAGTTGAACCGCCCGAAGAGCTCCGTTCGGGCTAGCCGCGAAAGGGAGAGGCGCTCGACTGTCACGTCGCGGTCGAACCGGACATGGATCTCGGAAAGGGGCGCACCGGTCCTGTTGACGAGGTCGTAGGTCCCCGTCACCGCCAGCTGTGGGGCGTGTGGGTCGAGGTCCAGCACCAGGGTCACGTCCGTGACGTTGGGCTGGGGCAGGCGCTCGTACTTCAGG
>CAIWHQ010000226.1 GCA_903912465.1 uncultured Alphaproteobacteria bacterium
CGCCCGCCGGTCATGGTCTCGGCCCCGGTGTCCACCAGGGTCACCCGCCAGGGCTCATGGTGGGTCGCGTGGTACTCCACCGCGCCCTTGGCCAGGTCGACGGTGAGGTCGGCATTGTGCAGGACGTAGTTGGCGAAATACTCCTTGATCATGTAGCCCCGGTAGCCGAGGCAGATGACGAAATCCCGGACCCCGAAGTGGGAGTACAGCTTCATGATGTGCCAGAGGATCGGCCGGCCGCCGATCTCGATCATGGGCTTGGGCCGCAGGTGGCTTTCCTCGGAGATCCGGGTGCCCAGGCCGCCGGCCAGGATCACCGCCTTCATGCCCGCCGCGGGACTGTCGGATTGGGTCAAGACGCTTTGCATCCCTCTGGCGCGCCGCCTGCGCGCAATTCCTCTTAGCCCGAAGCTTTGCGCCAATGAAGCCTGAACGGCCCGTCGACCTCATCGTCATCGGCGCCCAGAAGGCCGGCACCACCGCCCTGTTCGACTATCTGGGCGACGATCCCGCCTTTGTCCGCTCCGACGTCAAGGAGGTCCACGTCTTCGACGTCGAGGACCCGGCGGCTCCCACCCCGGACCTTGCCGCCTACGCCGCCCACTTCCCCGACCGGCCCGGCGTGCGCGTCGAGGCCACGCCCATCTACATCTACTGGCCTGGCGCGCTGGAACGGATCGCCGCCACCTGCCCAGGCGTGCGCCTGGTTCTCCTCCTGCGCGACCCGGTTCAGAGGGCCTGGTCCCACTGGCGCATGGAGACCGCCCGGGGCGCCGAGACCCAGCCCTTTGACGGGTGCATCCGCCGGGGCCGCCAGCGCCTCTTCGAGGCCGAGCCCTTCGGCTTCCATCGCGAGTTCTCCTATGTCGAGCGCGGCTTCTACGGCGAGCAGGTCGAGCGCCTCTTTTCCCTGTTCGATCCCGCCGACGTCCTGATCGCCCGGGCCGAGGACCTCGACGCCGACCCCGCCGCCGTCCTTTCCCGCCTGTCCGCCTTCGCCGGCACCCCTCCGCCGCCGCCCGTCCAGCCCCGCCGGGTCCACGTGGGCACCGAAGCCCCCCTCGACCCCGCCGACGCCGCCTTCCTGCGCCAGGTCTACGCCCCCGACCAGGCCCGCCTGAAGGCCCTGACGGGGATCCGCTGGGACGGTTGAAGCGCCGCCGACCCCCTCAGCGGGCTTCGCCCGGAGCTCTGCAGCCCTCCAGTTCCGCCCCCACGGAGGAGGTGGCGCGCGCAGCGCGGCGGAGGGGGTCAGCTGAGTCGCCATTGACCCCCTCACCGGGCTCCGCCCGGAGCTCCCCCTGATGGGGAGCAATTAGGCGGCTACAATTCCTCCCCCAAGGGGGAGGTGGACCGGGGCAAAACCCCGGGACGGAGGGGGTCAACGGCGCTCGACAAGTGGAAATCCGACGCGCATGCTCGAGGCCTACCAACAGAGTGTCAGCCCCCCATGCGCAGCCTCTCCGCCCTTCCCCTCGTGCCCCTCCTCGTCCTCCTCAGCGCCGCGGCACCCGGGCCGCCGCGCCTGGCCCTGCCCCTGGCCTGCAAGCCGGGGGTGGATTGCCAGGTCCAGAACCATGTGGACCGCGATCCCGGCCCGGGAGCCAGGGACTTCCGCTGTGGGGCCCAGACCTACGAGGCCCATTCGGGAACCGACATCCGCCTGACCGACAACGCCGCCCGCCTGCGGGGGGTGGACGTCCTGGCTACCGCGCCCGGGCGGGTGGTGCGGCTGCGCGACGGCGAGCCGGACATCTCGGTGAAAGATCCCGCCGCCCCGCCTGTCGCCGGGCGCGAGTGCGGCAACGCCGTCGTCATCGACCACGGTGGCGGCTGGGAGACCCAGTCCTGCCACCTGGCCCAGGGCTCGATCCGCGTAAAGGTGGGCCAGGAGGTCGCTGCCGGCCAGCCCATCGCCCGGGTCGGCCTGTCGGGAAACACCGAATACCCCCACCTGCACCTCACCGTCCGCCAGGGGGCGCGGACCGTGGATCCCTTCCAGCCCGACGGCGGGGCGGCCTGCGCGGCGCAGGCTGAGGGGGCGGGGCTCTGGACGCCTGCCGCGGCCACTGACCTGGCCTATCGAACCGGCGGCGCGGTGCTCAACGCCGGCTTTGCCGGCAGCCCCGTCGACAATGCCCAGGTTGAGGCCGGCGCCGTACCGCGGACATCGCCAACCGCCCCGGCCCTGGTCGCCTATGTCCGCGCCATCAACCTGCAAGGCGGCGACCGGCCGGTCCTGACCCTCACTGGCCCAGGCGGCATCGTCCTCACCCGGAGCGACGGCGCACCCCTCGACCGCAGCAAGGCCCAGTGGCTGGTCTATACGGGGTTGCGGACCCCGCTCGGCGGCTGGCCGAGAGGCCGTTACCAGGCCGACTACTCCGTCATTCGGGACGGACGGACCGTCCTGCACCGCAGCTTCGACGTGACGCTCTGAGCCTTGGCCTCTAGGCCCGGACCTCAGGCGACAAAGTCGGCCGAGGTCAGTCCCAGGCCCGTCCCCGTCAGCTGGATCACCGTGTCGAGGACATTGTCGCCATTGGTGTCGGCGAAGACGAAGGTGTTTGTCACCGTCTCGATGGCGATGATGTCCGCAGTCCCCCCCGTGATCACCGCGGTCGCGGCCGTCAGGGCCGTGGCGTAGTCGAGGGCCGCCCCAACCAAGGGGGTGCCCGTCACGCCGAGGGCGATGGCATCATCCGCGGCCACGAAGTCGGTGATGACCTCCAGGCTGCCCAGGGTGGTCGAGGACGCGTCACCCGTGGCGAAGACGAACCGGTCGGAACCGGCACCCCCGCTCAGGGTGTCGCTGCCGGTACCACCGACCAGGGTATCGGCATCGTCCCCCGCGAAGAGCGAGTCCGCACCGCCGCCGCCGAGCACGCTGTCGGTCCCGGCGAGGCCACTGATCGTATCCGCCGCCGAAGAGCCCGTCAGGGTCTCGGCGCCCAGGGCCCCGTTGAGGTTGATGGACAGGTTGGCCAGGCCCGTCAGGCTGGCCAGACTTGCACTGTCCCCTGTCGCCGCCGTGACGTTCAAGGCTTCAGTCCCGCCGCCTGCCGTACCGTTGATCGCCCAGGTCTGGCCCGCCACCTGGGCGGGGGTCAGGGTCAGGGCGGCGCCGTCGGCGAGGGAGAAGGCTTCGACGTTGGTGAAGGCCACGCTTGTGAGGTTGGTGTTCGACGCGAGGCGCACCGTGTCCG
>CAIWHQ010000227.1 GCA_903912465.1 uncultured Alphaproteobacteria bacterium
CCGCTCCCTGCGGGCCGACCTGGGCGTGATGATCTCGGCCTCGCACAATCCCTGGACCGACAACGGCATCAAGCTGTTCGGCCCCGACGGCTACAAGCTGTCCGACGCCCGGGAACTGGAGATCGAGGCCCTGATGGGCCAGTCCCTGTCCGAGGACCTGGCCCCCGCCACGGCCCTGGGCCGGGCCGCCCGGGTGGACGACAGCCAGGCCCGCTATGTGGAGATCGCCAAGGCCACCTTCCCCCGCCGGCTGAGCCTGTCGGGCCTGCGCATCGTCATCGATTGCGCCAATGGCGCGGCCTACAAGGTCGCCCCCGCCGCCCTGTACGAGCTGGGCGCCGAGGTCATCCCCGTGGGCGTCGCGCCCAACGGTATGAATATCAACGAGGAGTGCGGCTCCACCCATCCCGAGGCCATGATCAAGGCGGTCAAGGAGTACCGGGCCGATATCGGGATCGCCCTGGACGGCGACGCCGACCGGCTGGCCATCTGCGACGAAAAGGGCCGGGTGGTCGACGGCGACCAGATCATGGCCCTGATCGCCGACAACTGGGCCCGGCGCAACCGGCTGGCCGGGGGCGGGGTGGTGGCCACGGTCATGTCCAACCTGGGCCTGGAGCGGTTCCTGGGCGAGCGCAACCTGCGGCTGGAGCGCACCGCCGTGGGCGATCGCTCGGTGATGATGCGCATGCGCGAGGGCGGCTACAACCTGGGCGGGGAGTCCTCGGGCCACATCATCCTGTCGGACTTCTCCACCACCGGCGACGGCCTTCTGGCGGCCCTGCAGGTGCTGGCGGTGCTGAAGGCCGGCGACCGGCCCATGAGCGCCCTGGCCCGACAGTTCGAACCGGCACCGCAGAAGCTGGAGAACGTGCGCTTCACCTCAGGCAAGCCCCTCGAGGCCGAAGGGGTGAAGGCGGCCATCGCCGATGCCGAGCAGAAGCTGGGAGCCAGCGGGCGGGTGCTGGTGCGCGCCTCGGGCACCGAGCCCCTGATCCGCGTCATGGCCGAGGGCGACGACGAGGCCATGGTCAGCCAGGTGGTCAGCGAGATCGTCGGCGCGGTCCGCAAGGCGGCCGCCTGACCGCGGCGGGAGGGGCGCGCCCATGGACCCCGCCCTGGCCGGCTTCCTCATGGTGGCGGCCTTTACCGCCCTGATCATGAGCGGGCGGCTGGCCCCTGCGCCCGCCCTGGTGCTGACGCCCCTGGTCTTTGGCCTGCTGGCCGGCCACGGGACCGACCTGGGGCCCATGGCAGTGGATGGCCTTCGGGAGGTGGCGCCCACCGGGGTCATGCTGCTCTTCGCCATCCTCACCTTCGGGATCCTGACCGACGCCGGCCTGTTCGACCCTCTGGTGCGCCTCATCGTGCGCCAGGCCGGGGGTGACCCCCTGAAGGTGAGCCTGGGCGCGGCGGCCCTGGCGGCGGTGATCTCCCTCGATGGGGACGGCTCGACCACCTACCTCATCACCTGCGCGGCCATGCTGCCCCTCTATCGGCGGCTGGGGATGAATCCCCTGCACCTGGCCTGCCTTCTGATGCTGGTCAGCGGGGTGATGAACCTCTCGCCCTGGGGCGGGCCCACGGGGCGGGCGGCGGCGGCCCTGGGCCTGGATGTTACGGCCGTCTTCCTGCCCCTCCTGCCCGCCATGGGGGCGGGGCTCCTCGCGGTCTTCGCCCTGGCGGCGGTGCTGGGCCTGTCCGAGCGGCGGCGGCTGGGGGTGCTGGAGGGGCCGGTTCCGGACGCGAACGAGGAGTCGGTGCCCGACGCCCCCTCGTCGCGCCTGCGCTTCGCCCTCAACCTCCTGATCCTGATCGCCCTGATGGCGGGCCTGATCGCACCCGCCTTCGGGCTGAAGACCCTGCCCCTGCCGGTGCTGATGATGACGGCCTTCGCCCTGGCCCTGACCCTCAACCACCCGGACCCTAGGGCGCAGGCCGGGCGGATCGCCGCCCACGCCCCCGCCGCCCTGTCCGTGGCGGCCCTGATCTTCGCCGCCGGCGTCCTGACTGGAGTGCTCAAGGGGACGGGCATGGTGGGCGCCATGTCCTCGGCCCTGGTCGCCGCCATCCCCGGGGCCCTGGGTCCGCACCTGGCCCCGGCCGTGGCGGCCGCCAGCCTGCCCGGGACCTTCTTCCTGTCGAACGATGCCTTCTACTTCGGCATGTTGCCGGTGCTGGCCGAGGCTGGCGCCGTCCACGGGATCGACCCCGCGGCCATGGCGAGAGCGGCCCTGATGGGCCAGCCCTTCCATCTCCTGAGCCCCCTGGTGCCTTCCACCTGGCTGCTGGTGGGCCTCGCCCGGGTGGAGATGGGCGCCCACCAGAAGTTCACCGCCCTGCCGGCGGCGGGGGTGTGCCTGGTCATGGCCCTGGCCGCCATGGCGACGGGGGGGTTCTGAGGGGACGCCTCCGGCGGGGCGTTCCGGTCCCTGCCGGTGGACGGGGCTCCCTGGCCCCGGCGTCCCGGATCAGTGTGAGGCCTTGGGGGTGGCTCCGGACGGATGCCGCACGAAGTACCAGCGCTCAAACAACAGATAGCTTATCCAGGCGACCAATATCGAGAGGGCGAGCGACAATGAAAAATGGTAGATAGATCCGAACACCCCAGGTTCGTATTTCAGGGTGTATTTATAAATGACGTACCGATAGACCAAGCCAATACACAAGGTGTGCCAGAGGTAGAAACTATAGGAGATTTTTCCAAGGAAATTGAAGAGTTTAAGTGAGAAAAATCGATTCATTATGTTCTCATGGAATACGATCTTGGCCACGAGAAGGCAGGTCACCGGCAGGAAGACACAGAGATAGACGTAAAGATTGATGATGTTCAGAAGGTAGACAACATTGATCAATAGATAGACTGCGACAAGGAGCGGCGCCGGAAAGCGGCCCGAAAGACGACGACTGTCGTCGTCGTCAAGGCATCCCAACAAGGCGCCGAAGAGCAGTCCCAGGAAACGGAGATAGGTGTCCGGGATCACCAGGGCTCCCAGGGCGATGAGCCCGCAGACCAGCAGGATCCGGGCTCTGCGCTCCCGCGCGAGGAAGATGAAGGGGACCAGGAGGTAGAAGGCGAATTCATAGCCCAGGGACCAGGTCACGAAGTTGTAGGGCGTGATGCCCAGCTCAGGGATCGCGTTCAGGAAGAAGAAGTTCAGAAAGAAGTCGGGCGCCTTGAAGTCCCAGTCGAGGACGTGGACGCGAATGAGGGTTCCAATGATCAGGGAGGCTGCAAACGCCGGATAGATGCGGAGGAACCGCTTCCACAGGAACCGGAGGGATCCGATCCACCTGTTGTCGTCGAATGACACCTTCATCATGAGGAACCCGCTCAGGATGAAGAAGATATCGACGCCGTGATTCCCGAAGCTCGCCAGCAGGGCCCAGAGGGCCTGGGCGGCGTTCGCGGCGTGTGGCGTGAACTCGCTTTCAGGTATGCGAAAGATGTCGTGTGAGATCGCTCCGATCGCATGCACGAGGAAGACCAGAAGCGCGGAATAGAACCGGATTCCATCCAGCGCCATGTATCTCGGTGATGTCCCTGCCACCTGATTTTCCCCATGCGTGGGTCCGAGAGCGTGGAACCCGATAGCCTCATCCGAGTCGCCCGAAGAGAGGCTTAGACATCAACTAGGCCATTAAAGCCTTCGTGGTGCAACCGAGGTCTGCCCATCGAAATGGGCCCAGGAATACAAAGAGCCGCTGGCTTGGACGCCTTCCCTAGACCTACGGGGACAGATCCTGATCACGATGGAACTGGCCGAACACCTCACCCTGAGATGTTTTCCCAAGCAAAGGGGCCAGACTAGATGATCC
>CAIWHQ010000228.1 GCA_903912465.1 uncultured Alphaproteobacteria bacterium
ATGTCGGCTGGTGGGAGCGGGCCTTCGCCATCGTCCTCGTCGGGTGGACCGGCGTCGCGGCCTACGCCCTTGAGCGGCGGCTTCTCGCCCTGGCCCGATCCGCCTCCGACGCCTGAGAACCGGGCACCCGTCATCTGAAACCGCCTGAAGTCTGCGCAGACTTGTGTTCACGTTTTCGTTATTGCAATTGCCGCAATGCAGCATAACATGTTTGTGATCATCTGCCCCCCGTTGGTGGATCCAGGGAGCGGCTCGGGAAATGGAAGGCGTTCGCAGCAGTGAGTTCGGCGTCCCGACAGGGAGCGCCTGGACGACCGCCGAGACAGTGCGGGCCTGGCTCCCCGAAGACTCCCGCCTGGAAATGCCCCGGCAAGGCCTTGCGGAGACCGGGACACCGCCTCCGGTTCCGGTGCCCCCGGGCCTGGCCCTGCGGCGCCTGGTCATGCTGGTGGCGACCTTGTCCCTGTCCGTCCTTGCCTTCCTCACGCCAGCGCGAATCTATGCCGAGGAGGGCTTCACCGCCCTTGAGATCATCGCCCTGTGCCTGTTCTCGGCCCTGATCATCCCCCTGTCAGGATGGTTCTGCAGCGCCCTGGCCGGCCTGGTGCTGCAGGCCGCGAGAGGCGATCGCGACCTCTTCGACTTCCCTGCGCGGCCCCGCAGGCCCAGCGTCCGCACCGCCCTGCTCATGCCGCTCTACAACGAGGACGTCGGCGCGTCCTTCAGCCGCCTGTCCCGGATCGACGCGAGCCTGAAGGCGCTTGAAGCCGCAGGTGCTTTCGACATCTTCATCCTCTCGGACTCGACCCGTCCAGAGGCTGCAGAGGCCGAGTGGTCAGCCTTCCAGACCTTCCGCCTGACCTCCGCCTGCCGGGCCTATTACCGGCGCAGGGAGTCAAACACCGAGCGCAAGGCGGGCAACATCGCCGACTGGGTCCGCCGGTTCGGCGGCGCCTATCCGCACATGGTCATCCTCGACGCGGACAGTCTGATGTCCGGCGAAACCCTGCTTCACCTGGTCGACGCCATGGAGCGGCATCCCCGGGCAGGCCTGATCCAGACCACCCCAGCCATCGTCAATGCCGAAACCCTCTACCAGAGGGTCCAGCAGTTCGGCGTCCGCCTTTACGGCCGCGTCTCCGCCACGGGCCTTGCCTGGTGGAGCGGCCCGGAGTCAGCCTATTTCGGCCATAACGCCATTGTCCGCGTCCGGGCCTTCGCGGAGTCCTGCGGCCTGCCCGTCCTGCCCGGGCGAGAGCCCCTGGGTGGGCATGTCATGAGCCATGACTCGGTCGAGGCCGCCTATCTCCGGCGTAAGGGCTGGGCCGTGCACATGACCGGTGCCCTGCCTGGCAGCTTCGAAGAGGCCCCTCCCGGCCTGCAGGCCTTCCTGGCGCGCGACCGTCGCTGGTGCCAGGGCAACATGCAGCACCTGCGACTGCTGACCGCCGCCGGCCTGCACCCCATGAGCCGCCTGCAGATGCTGATCGGCGTTATGGCCTACCTGGCTTCGCCGCTGTGGTTCCTGGCCCTGCTGACCGGCCTGATCATCCAGTTCCAGACCGAGCCCCGGCTGGTCGAGATCTCGACCCTGCACGGCTGGCGCACCCTCGTGGAGCCGCGACATGACGGCCTGATCGTCATCTGGATGGCCACACTGTCCTGGTTCCTCCTGTTCGGACCCAAACTGTTCGGCGCTCTCCTGGTGCTTGGCCGCCGGCGAGACCGCGAGGCCTTTGGCGGCGTCGGCTTCATCCTTCCGGGCGTGGCCCTGGAGATGGTCGTGTCCATGATCATGGCGCCCATCATGATGGTCAGCCATACGCGCATGCTGGTCGAGATCTTCTCGGGCCGGGATTCCGGCTGGCGGCCCCAGCAGCGGGAGGCCGGCCGGATGCGCTGGTCCGAGGCCTTCGCCGCCCACGCCTGGGAGGTCCGCACTGGCGTCGTCTTCGCCGCCGCCCTCCTGGCCCGCCCCGACCTGACCCTGGTCTTCCTGCCCATCGTCCTGCCGCTTCTGGCGGCTCCGGCGATCTCAATCCTCGGCTCGCGGGTCGAGGTCGGCGCCGCCGCGCGCCGGGCCGGCTTCCTGCTGACACCTGAGGAACTCGACCTCCCTGGGCGTCCGGCGCGGGATCGTCGGCCCCTGTCGCAGCCGGTAGCCGCGCCCGTCAGAGCCAGCATCGCCGGCGCCCTGCCCGAAGCGGCCTGACCCCCGGGACTTCCGGCTTCAGTCGCCGGGGTAGACTTCCTCGACCAGGGCCAGGGGCTCTGCGTCTCCCGTGACCAGCAAGGCCCGGCAGTGCAGGGCCGAGACCCGCCCGGCGGCCTCGACGAGGCGAGTCTCCAGCCGGATGCGGCGATAGCCGAGGGGCCGGGCCACCACGCCGAAGGGCTCGTCCGTCTCCGCAAGGCGGCGACGCATGTCGTCGGTCAGGCGCCCGGGCCGGTACCAGTTCACCGCCCGGGACAGGACAAGAGTGCCCCAGACCAGGCGGACCCTGCGGCAGGCCAGCTCTTCTTCGGACGTCGCCTGCAGGCGCGCCCTGACCCCGGCATCCGCCATCTCCAGGCAGGGCTCTACCCGGGCCTGGACCCAGGGTCCGCCAGGCAGTCCAAGCGCTTCGCAGCGGGACTGGAGCACCGCCGTGGCGCTGTCGCCGGCGTCAAGTTCGCGGCGCAGGGAAAGGAGGTCATCAGCGATCAGGGACATTGGCCGCGCCTTAGATCATGTTCCGATAAGTGGGAACCGGTTATCGGATCCATGCATGACCTAACGTTTTGGACTTAGAGCCTGTTTTGCCCCTTCAGACGTTCCATCTGAAGGGAACAGGCTCTCGCATCGCGCGTCGTGCGTCCCAACACATTCCGGGACCCGGGGCCTTGGGCGTCCGGTCGGACAGCGCTAAGGAAGGGCCATGTCCCGACCTGCCTGCCGCCTGTACCTGATCACGCCGCCTCAGTTGGGCGACCTCGCCGTCTTTGCCGGACGCCTGGAAGCCGCCCTGTCCGCCGGGGACGTGGCCGCCCTGCAGGTCCGACTTAAGGACGCCTCGGAAGCCGAGATCACCGAGGCAGTCCGGGTTCTGGGGCCCATCGCCCGGGCGCATGACACCGCGCTGATCCTGAATGACGACCCCGACCTGGCCGCGCGCCTCGACTGCGACGGGGTGCACGTGGGCCAGTCCGACATGCCCTGCGCCGAGGCCCGCCGCCGGGTTGGCAAGGACCGGACCGTCGGGGTGACCTGTCATGACAGCCGCCACCTCGCCATGGAGGCCGCCGAGCAGGGCGCGGACTATGTCGCCTTCGGGGCCTTCTTCCCGAGCCCCACCAAGGACGCCCCGACCCGGGCGGAACCCGAGATCCTGTCGGTCTGGCAAGAGACCATGCAGACGCCCTGCGTCGCCATCGGCGGCATCACCGCGGAGACCGCCCGGGGCCTGGCCGCGGCCGGGGCGGACTTCCTGGCGGTGTCGGCCGGGGTCTGGAGCCACCCGGGAGGCGAGGCCCAGGCGGTGCGCGACCTGAATGCGGCCATTGGCGAGGGCCTGGCGGACCGGAGCCGCTCCGGCGGAGCCTGATCACCCCAACCACGCCTTGCCTTGCGGCGGCCCGGCCACTAGGTTCCGCGACCCATGTCGACCCAGTCCGCCCTCCTCAAGGTCATGTCCGACGCCGCCCGGCAAGCCGCCCGGGGTCTCAACCGCGATTTCGGCGAGCTGGCCGAGCTACAGGTCTCCCGGAAGGGGGCCGCGGACTTCGTGTCCGCCGCCGACATCAAGGCCGAACAGTCCATCTTCGAGAGCCTGTCCAAGGCCCGTCCGGGCTACAACTTCCTGGGCGAGGAGCGGGGCCTGATCGGGGGGACGGACAAGACCCACACCTGGATCGTCGACCCCCTGGACGGGACGACCAACTTCCTGCACGCCATCCCGCACTTCGCCATCAACATCGCCCTCCAGCGCGAAGGGGCGATCGTGGCGGCGGTGACCTACAATCCCGTGTCCAACGACCTCTTCTGGGCCGAGAAGGGCAAGGGTGCCTTTGTCAATGATCGGCGCCTCCGGGTCGCGGCCCGCCAGAAGCTCGACGAGTCGGTCCTCGCCACGGGGATCCCGTTCATGGGCCACGGCCAGCACGCCCGGTTCCTGAAGGAACTGCACCAGGTCAGCCAGCGTGTCGCCGGCGTTCGCCGGTTTGGCTCTGCAGCCCTGGACCTGGCCTGGGTGGCTGCGGGGCGGATGGACGGCTTCTGGGAGCGCGACCTCAGCGCCTGGGACCTGGCGGCGGGTCTCCTGCTGGTCACCGAGGCCGGGGGTAAGGTGACCACCGCTGATGGCGGCGACGACATCCTGGAGACTGGCAGCATCTGCGCCGCCAACCTCGACCTGCATCCCCTGGTCCTCGAGCGTCTGAAGGCTGCGGCCTGAGCCGGGCCGGACGGCGGCTTGACGAAACCGTCACGCCCCTGCGTTAGTCGGCTTCCATGCGCATCTCCCGTCCTTCGCGCCGCGCCTTCGGGGCCGGCTTCGTCGCCGCAGGAGCCCTGATGGCCTCCGCCCGTACCGCCGCCGCCGCGCCGCGCCCGCAGGTCGTCGCCCATCGGGGGGCCAGCGGCTACCGCCCCGAACACACCCGCCAGGCCTACCTCCTGGCCATCGCCCAGGGGGCGGATGTCATCGAGCCGGACCTGGTCCTGACCAAGGACGGTG
>CAIWHQ010000229.1 GCA_903912465.1 uncultured Alphaproteobacteria bacterium
CGTCGGTCCCGATCGGCACCGTGCCGATCTACCAGGCGCTGGAGAAGGTCGACGGCATCGCCGAGAACCTGACCTGGGAGGTGTTCCGCGACACCCTGATCGAGCAGGCCGAGCAGGGGGTGGACTACTTCACCATCCATGCTGGGGTCCGGCTGGCCTACATTCCCCTGACGGCGAAGCGGGTCACCGGCATCGTCTCCCGGGGCGGCTCCATCCTGGCCAAGTGGTGCCTTGCCCATCACCGCGAGAACTTCCTCTACGAGCACTTCGAGGACATCTGCGAGATCATGCGGGCCTACGACGTCTCGTTCAGCCTGGGCGACGGGCTGCGGCCAGGCTGCCTGGCCGATGCCAATGACGCCGCCCAGTTCGCCGAGCTGGAGACCCTCGGCGAGCTGACCCGCGTCGCCTGGAAGCATGGGGTCCAGACCATGATCGAGGGGCCGGGCCATGTGCCCATGCACAAGATCAAGGCCAATATGGACAAGCAGCTGGAGGTCTGTGGCGAGGCGCCCTTCTACACCCTGGGTCCGCTGACCACGGACGTGGCGCCTGGCTATGACCACATCACCTCGGCCATCGGCGCGGCCATGATCGGCTGGTTCGGCACCGCCATGCTCTGCTACGTCACGCCGAAGGAGCACCTGGGGCTTCCCGACCGCAAGGACGTCAAGGACGGGGTCATCGCCTACCGGATTGCCGCCCACGCCGCGGACCTCGCCAAGGGCCACCCGGCCGCCCGCGCCTGGGATGACGCCCTGTCCCGGGCCCGCTTCGAGTTCCGCTGGGAGGACCAGTTCAACCTCGGCATGGATCCGGAGACCGCGCGCGCCTATCACGACGAGTCCCTGCCCAAGGAGGCTTTCAAGACCGCTCACTTCTGCTCGATGTGCGGTCCGAAGTTCTGCTCCATGAAGATCAGCCAGGAGATCCGGGATGCCGCCGCGGCGCAGAATGACGTGGCCGAGGGCATGGCCGACATGGCCCGGCGCTTCCGTGACGGGGGTGGAGAGGTTTATGTTCCCACCGGGGTACCAACCCGCGAATAGTCGGCCCAGAGGAGGGCTTTCGCCATGCTGATATCCGTCCTGATCCTGGTGGGCCTTGCGGCCCTGCTGATCCTGACCACAGAGGTCGGCTACAGGTCCTTTCTCTGGGTGCGGGTGCGGGAGCGACGCGACATGACCAGTGATGAAGGATCGTCCTTCGTCATGTCGTCGGCCCTGACGCTTCTGGCGCTCCTGGTCGGCTTCACCTTCAACATGGCCCAGTCCAACTACGAACTGCGCCGGGACCTCGTGACCCATGAGGCCAACGCCATCTCGACGGCGCATCTCCGCCAACAGCTGCTGGACACAGCCCAGCGGCGGGAACTCAACACCCTGATGTCGGAGTATGTCCGGGTGCGGATGGGCTTCAGCCGCGTCCGTGGGGACCGGGAAGCGATGGAGACGGTCGGCGTGCAGACAGGCCAGCTCCAGGCGAAGATCTGGGAGGCCACGGACCGGGCGCTGGAGACCCCGGCGGGGCAGCGCGTCTCCGTCCCGCTCCTCAGCGCCACCAATGACATGTTCGACGACGCCGAGCGACGTTACGCGGCCTTTGACGCCAGGATACCGTCGCGCATCCTCCGGAGCCTCCTGGCCTACGCCGTCGGGTCCGCGCTACTTGTCGGGCTGACCCTTGCGGCGACAGGATCCCGACACTTCATCTCGACCAGCGGCCTCTTTGTCCTGATCGCCCTGGCCCTCAGCCTGATCATCGACATGGACAACAGTGCCTCGGGCCTGATCACCACCTCCCAGGCGCCCATGGAACGGGTCTCCAAGATGATCGAGACCGTGCTCCAGAAGCCAGGGTAAGCGCCCGGCCCCGGTTGGCGCGTCCCGCCGGGCGTGGCAAAGGTGCTCGTGACATCTGATCCGAGGTTCCTTCCATGCCCGCCAATCCCGTCGCTGATCCCGAGGAATGCCGGGCCTTCATGGCCGCCCACCCCGAGATCCGGTTCGTCGAGGTCGTCTTCACAGGCATGACCGGCGTGCCGCGGGGCAAGCGCCTGCGGATCGAGGAGCTGCCGGCGGTCTTTGACTATGGCCGCTTCCTGCCAGGCTCCATCCTGGTGGTCGACACCCTTGGTTCCGACTGCGAGGATACCGGACTGGTCTGGGAGGACGGCGACGCCGACCGCCGGGCGCGTCCCATCCCGGGAACCCTGACCCCGGCGCCCTGGCTGGGCCCCGACGTCGCCCAGGTCTTTCTGTCCATGTATGAGTTGGACGGGGCCCCCAACGACCTCGATCCGAGGCATGTGCTGCGCCGCGTCCTCGACCGCTATGCGGCCGATGGCCTGACCCCCGTCGCCGCCTGCGAGCTGGAATTCTACCTGGTCGAC
>CAIWHQ010000230.1 GCA_903912465.1 uncultured Alphaproteobacteria bacterium
CCGGGGAAGATGTAGCGCTGGATGAAGTCGGCGCGCTTGCGGTAGCCCTCGAAAAGTTCGTCCTGGATGGTGATGATCTGGAGGCCCGCCCGGCCGTCAGGCTTCAGTCGGTCATGGACCGCCTGGAAATAGGTGGGCCAATAACGCTCACCGACCGCCTCGAACATCTCGATGGAGGCGATCCGGTCGAAGGTCCCGGTCACGTCGCGATAGTCGACCAGTCGGATGTCCGCGCGCTCCGAAAGGCCCGCTTCGAATATCCGGCGGCTGGCGAACTCATGCTGCTCCTTGGAGATGGTGATTCCGGTGACATGGGCACCGATCTCGCCCGCTGCGAATTCGGCAAAGCCACCCCATCCACACCCGATCTCTAGAACGTTCTGGCCTGAGGCCAGGGACATCCTGCGGGCGAGGGCGCCGTACTTCTCTTTCTGCGCGGCCTCGAGGCTGTCGGCTCCGTTCTGGTAGCGGGCCGACGAGTAGGTCATCGAGCGATCCAGCCAGCGGGAATAGAAGGCGTTTCCCAGGTCATAGTGGGCGTGGATGTTGCGCCGGGACCCGTTCCGCGAGTTCGCGTTCAGAGCATGCCCCAGGAAGTTGATCAGGCCGACAAGGGGATTGCCCTCCGTCACCTGGGTCAGATTCTGGAAGTTCAGGCTGAAGACGGACAGGACGGCAGTGAGGTCCGGCGTCTCCCATTCCCCAGCGGCATAAGCCTCTGCAAAGCCGATGTCGCCAGCCAGGAGTGCCCGGCGGACGAAGCGGAAGTTGTGGATTCGAATGATGGCGGTGGGGCCGCCGGCCTCCGACCGGAGCCTCAGGACCCGGTTATCCGGGGTCACGAAAGTCACGTCCCCGGCCATCCATCCCCGGGTGATGGAGTCCAGCGCTGATCGGAAGACAGCGGGCAGCCCCCTGAGGGCCGGGGCTCGTTTCACCGATCCAGGACGGATGGCGAGGGTGTTCAGACAGATTTCTTGCACAGCGGACACGGACTGCGGCTCCCGGGAGTCGCCGGCGGTCGCCGGCCATTACAGGTGCATTTCCGGCTTGTGCGGAGGTCCGCCGCAAGCCACTTAACGCCCTGAGGCGAAGTGGTCTCGCAGGAGAGACGAATTGTCCAGTCTGAACGCTGTCGTCGAACTCAATCCGCCGTCGGGACGGACGGTGCGGATCGGCAACCGCGAGCGCCTGACGGTGATCGCCGGCCCCTGTCAGTTGGAGAGCCGGCAGCACGCCCTGGAGATGGCGACGGCCCTGCGCGAGATCGCGGACCGCCTGGACATCGGCCTCATCTACAAGACCTCCTTCGACAAGGCGAACCGGACGTCGGCGCGGGCCGCGAGGGGCCTTGGCCTGAAGGCCTCCCTGCCGATCTTCGCCGAGATCCGGGAATCCCTTGGCCTTCCGGTCCTCACCGATGTTCACGAGCGCGAACAGTGCGCGCGCGTGGCCGAGGCGGTCGACGTTCTCCAGATCCCCGCCTTCCTGTGCCGCCAGACCGACCTCCTGGTCGCGGCCGCCGAGACCGGGCGGGCAGTCAACGTCAAGAAGGGCCAGTTCCTGGCGCCCGGGGACATGAAGAACGTCATCGCCAAGATCAGCGGTGCGGGCAATCCCAACGCCCTGGCAACTGAACGCGGCGTGAGCTTCGGCTACAATGCCCTGGTCAGCGACATGCGGGCCCTGCCTATCCTGTCGGAGATCGGTTGCCCGGTGGTTTTCGATGCGACCCATTCGGTGATGCAGCCAGGCGGTCAGGGCGACAGGTCCGGCGGGCAGCGCGAGTTTGTCCCGGTCCTCGCCCGGGCGGCCGTTGCGGTTGGCGTGGCGACGGTCTTCATGGAGACCCATCCCGATCCCGACAACGCGCCTTCCGACGGGCCCAACATGGTACCCCTTTCCGAGTTCGAAGCCCTGATCGCTGATCTTCTGGCCTTCGACGCCCTGGCGAAGCGGCCGCGGGCCTGAAGGCGATGGAGTTCACGTCGCTCCAGGACCTGATCCGCAGCATCCCGGGGGTGCGCGTCGTCTGCGTCGGCGATGTGATGGTTGACCGCTTCGTCTATGGCGAGGTGACGCGGATGTCGGCCGAGGCACCCATCCCGGTACTCGCCTGGCGCCGCGAACTGGTCATGCTCGGAGCCGCCGGTAACGTGGCGCGTAATGTCTCGGCACTGGGTGGGCAGGTTGCCCTGGTGGGCGTGATCGGCTCCGATATCGAGGGTCGCGAGGCCCTGCGGCTGGTAGGTGGCGACGGGCGGATCGAGGGCGCACTGGTCACGGATACGGCCCGCCCGACGACCCTGAAGACACGCTTTGTCTCCGGCGGGCACCAGCTCCTTCGTGTGGACGTCGAGGAAACGAATCCGGTCTCGGCGGACACGTCGGCACGTCTGGCCCGCGCGGTTCGCGACGTGGCACCGGGCGCGGGGGTGATCATCCTGTCCGACTACGGCAAGGGGGTCGTCACCGACGAGGTCATCGCCGCCTGCCGGAATTCTGGACTGCCTGTTCTGGTGGATTCCAAGGCCCGCTCCTTCCAGCGCTACGGCCCGGTGGACGTCATCAAGCCCAACGCCTCCGAGTTGGCCCGCGCCTCTGGCCTTCCCACCGGAACCGATGCCGAGGTCGAGGCCGCCCTGGCCTGTGCCCTTGAGCTCTGCGAGGCCCGTTCGATCCTTGTCACCCGGGCGGCCCAGGGCATGTCCTTGGCGGTGCGCGGCCAGCCTGTGCGGCACTTCCCGGGTTCCCCCAGAGAAGTCTTTGACGTTTCCGGCGCCGGCGACACCGCCATCGCGGCCCTCGGGACCGGCCTCGCCGCCGGGCGGCCCCTCGAGGAAGCCATCGCCCTGGCGCTCCTGGCTTCCGGCGTGGCCGTGGGCAAGGTGGGCACAGCCACGGTCACGCCGGACGAACTCGTCGAGGCGACCCTGGCGGCCCACATGGCCGTCGCCGAGGCCAAGGTGGCGACGGGCGCACGGATGGTCGAAGAGATCGCCAGGTGGCGGGCCCGGGGCCTGCGCATAGGCTTCACCAATGGCTGTTTCGACATCCTGCACCGCGGTCATGTGGCCTACCTGGCGCAGGCGCGGAGCTGGTGCGACCGGCTGATCGTCGGTGTGAACTCCGACCGTTCCGTCCGCGCCCTCAAGGGCGAGGGACGTCCCGTGAACGACCTGGAGAGCCGGGCCCTGGTCCTTGCCGGCCTGGCCAGCGTCGATCTTGTCGCACCCTTCGATGAGGACACGCCCCTTGAGCTGATCCGGGCGGCCCGGCCCGACGTCCTGGTCAAGGGTGCGGACTACGCCGAGTCCGAAGTGGTTGGCGGCGACCTGGTCCGGGGCTGGGGCGGCGAGATCCGGCTCGCCCCCCTGGTCGAG
>CAIWHQ010000231.1 GCA_903912465.1 uncultured Alphaproteobacteria bacterium
CTGCGGCCAGGGCCAGCAGCACGGCGCCTGCGCAGTTGTTCACAGCCAGCCCCGCCTCGGCGCCGGTCATCTCGGCGATCAGGGGATCGAGGTGCGCTTGCCGGGAGGACCGGCGGCCGGTGTCGAGGTCGAGCTCCAGGTGGGCGGAGCCCGCCGCCGCCGCCACCGCCGCCATCGCCTCCGGCGCAAGGGGCGCCCGGCCGAGGTTGGTGTGGATCACCACGCCGGTGGCGTTGATCACCGGGAAGAGGGTCTCGCGGACACCCTCGGCCAACCGCGCCTCTACGGCTTCCAGGAGGGCGCCGGTCGTCGGCAGGACGTCGGGGTCGGCGGCGAGGCGGGTCCGGGCCTCGGCCAGGACCGCGCGGACGACACGGGTCAGGGCTGCGGTGCCGTACCGGGCCTTCAGCGGCCGGGCGACGGGGTCATCACAGAGGGTGCCCACGGCCGGGAGACGGCGGCGGGGGTCCGGTCGGGCGGCCTTCGGGGTCCTCAGCGTCACGACGCGTCTCCCTCTCCGGGCCGGACTATAGGGAGGCGGGGCGACGCCGGGCAAGCGAGGCGGATGACCTCGGCCCCGGTTCGACGTAGGGAGTCTTCATGCGCCGCCTCCATCCGGGACACATCCGGTGACCGCCGCCCCGCCTCCGCCCCTTGGCCTGGCGGTGATCGGGCATGTCAACCACGGCAAGACGGCCCTGGTCCGCGCCCTGACCGGCATGGAGACGGACCGGCTGCCGGAGGAAAAGGCGAGGGGCCTCTCCATCGCCCTGGGCTTCGCCTTCCGCGAGGACCCTGCCGGTGACGTCGACTTCCTGGACGCTCCCGGCCATGAGGACTTCATCCGCGCCATGGTCATGGGCGCCGCCGGTGCCCGGGCGGTCCTGCTGGTCGTCTCCGCGGTTGAGGGCTTCGGCCGGCAGACCCGCGAGCATCTCAGGATCGCCAGCCTCCTGGGCCTCAGGGACGGTCTGGTGGCCGTGACCAAGGCTGACCTCGTCCCGCCGGAGGCCCGCACTGACCTCCAGGCCCGGCTGACGGCCGAACTGGAGGAAAGCTTCCTGGCTCCGGCACCCGTCGTCTTCTGCTCGGCCGTGACCGGGGAGGGGCTTGGGGCCCTCAACCGCGAAATCCGCGCCCTGGCCCTGCGGACCCCCCCGCCGGAGCGCCTGCCGGGTGCCTTCCTGCCCCTCGACCGGGTGTTCAGCCTGGCCGGGGCGGGAACCGTGGTCACCGGCTCCCTCCAGGGTGCGGACCTCGAACAGGGGGAGGAGGTGGTCCTGGAGCCCTCCGGCCGCAGGGTCCACCTGCGCCAGCTGCAGGTCCATGGCCAGGTGGTCGCGACGGCGCGCGCGGGCGGACGGGCGGCGGCGGCCCTGCGCGGGGTCTCCCCGGACGAGGTGAGGGTAGGCGAGGTCCTGTGCAGCCCGGGCATCTTCCCTCCAACCCTGCGGGTGGATACGGAGATCGCCCTCTCGCCGGACGCCGCCCGGCCGCTTCGGTCCGGGGACGAGGTGCGCGTGCTCTGGGGTGCCCGCCAGGACCTCGCCCGGGTGCGCCTCATTGGCGGGGCGCCTCTGGAGCCCGGATCCTCGGGCCTGGCCCAGCTCCGCTTCAGTGGCCCCGTCCCCGCCCATGCCGGCCAGCGCCTCCTGCTCCGCCGGCCCTCGCCCGCCGGGACCCTGGGCGGCGGCCGGGTGCTGGACCCCGTCGCCCCCCAGCTCCGGGCCCGGACCCTGGA
>CAIWHQ010000232.1 GCA_903912465.1 uncultured Alphaproteobacteria bacterium
CAAAGTCTCCTCATTTCGAGCTTCGCATGACCCGCATCCTCATCACCTCGGCCTTGCCCTACATCAACGGGATCAAGCACCTGGGGACCCTGGCGGGATCCATGCTGCCGGCGGATGTCTTCGCCCGGTTCAAGCGGGCCCTGGGACAAGAGACCCTCTTCATCTGCGCCACCGACGAGCACGGTACTCCCACCGAGCTGGCAGCAGCCGAAGCGGGCATGGACCCGGCGAGCTTCTGCCAGCAGCAGCACGAGGTGCAGTCGGACCTCGCTGCGCGGTTCGGCCTGTCCTGGGATCACTTCGGTCGGTCCTCGTCCTCCCAGAACCGGCAGATGACCCAGGCGATGGCACGCCAGCTCTGGGAAAATGGCTTCCTCGAGGAGCGCGTCACCCAGCAGGTCTACTCCAACGCCGACCGCCGCTTCCTGCCGGACCGCTATGTCATCGGGACCTGCCCCCACTGTGGCTATGCCGCCGCCCGGGGCGACCAGTGCGAGAACTGCACCCGGGTCCTTGACCCTGCGGACCTCCTGAAACCGCGTTCGGCGGTCTCGGGTTCGGAGGACATCGAGATCCGGCCGTCCAAGCACCTCTTCCTGAGGCAGAGCCTGTTCGCCGAACGGCTCCGCGCCTGGATCGAGGGAAAGAAGGCGACCTGGCCCCTGCTGGTCACCTCCATCGCCCTGAAGTGGCTGGACGAAGGCCTGCAGGACCGGGGGATCACACGTGACCTTGAGTGGGGCGTGCCGGTCAACGCCGAGACCTGGGGCCCCAATCCAGACGGTCTCAGGCCGGATATCGAGGGCCTGAAGGGCAAGGTCTTCTACGTCTGGTTCGATGCCCCCATCGAGTACATCGGCGCGACCCGGGAGTGGGCAGACGCCACCGGAGGCGACTGGGAGCGCTGGTGGCGGGGCGAGGCCGCCACGGACGTCACCTATGTCCAGTTCATGGGCAAGGATAACGTACCCTTCCACACGGTTGGCTTTCCCTGCACCCTTATCGGGGTGAACGAGCGACTGGGCCCAGACGATGCCTGGACGCCCGCCTCGAATGCACCCTGGAAGCTGGTCGACCGGCTCAAGGGCTTCAACTGGCTGGACTATTACGGCGGCCGGTTCTCGACCTCGCAGCAGCGCGGGGTCTTCATGGACCAGGCCCTGGAGCTCCTGCCGGCGGATTACTGGCGCTGGTGGATCACCGCCAACGCGCCGGAGGGCTCGGACGCCAGCTTCGTCTGGGAGCAGTTCCAGGCCCAGGTCAACGCCGACCTCGCCGACGTGTTCGGGAACTTCGTCAACCGCATCCTGCGCTTCACTGAGAGCCGCTTCGAAGGAAGGGTCCCTGATGGCGGGGAGGATGGGCCGCTTGAGGCCCGGCTACGCGTGGATATCGCCGAGAAGCTGGGCGAGTTGACCACCCAACTCGAGGCCATCGAGATGCGCAAGTCCGCTCAGGCCCTGCGGCAGCTCTGGGTTCTGGGGAACCAGTACCTGACCGAGGCGGCACCGTGGACTGCGGTCAAGACGGACCCGGACCGCGCCGCAGTGGCCGTGCGGATGGGGCTCAACCTGGTGGCCCTGTTCGCCCGGGTCTCGCGCCCGTTCATCCCCTACACCTGCGATGTCGTCGCCGAGGCCGTGGGCGAAGGGTCCAGTTCCGCCTGGCCCGATGGGGCAGGGGCTCTCGACCTCCTGCCCGTCGGCCGCGAAGTGAAGGCACCCGAGGTCCTGTTCCGCAAGATCGAGGCCGATCAGGTCGAGGCCTGGCGCGCCCGGTTCGGCGGTCCGGAAGCCGACTGAGCTATCGCCCTGTCAGCGCCTCCCGGCTTGCCTCCTCCTTGGGGCTGATATCAACGACGTCCGGGGCGGCAGCGTTGTAGGCGGGGGTCTGCCCAAGGTCGATCACAACGCTGCGGTGGCCTTGCCAGATCATGTGCAGGGCGACGTAGAAGACGATGACCAGGCCGGCAAAGCCCAGCCACCGATGCCGCTGCAGAAGGCTGGCGATCCAGGTCGCGGCGATGCCCATGAGAGCGATGGAAAGTACAAGGCCCACGACGAGGACCCAGACGTGCTCGCGGGCCGCGCCGGCCACCGCAAGGACGTTGTCCAGCGACATGGCGACGTCCGCCAGCAGGATTTGCGTCATGGCCTGGCGCATGGTCTTGGCGCGCGGGGTCGTGGTGGGCTCGCCCTCGAACTCGATGCCCGTTGCGTCCTCGAGGGCCTCCGCGGCCTCAGCGGCCTCGGCCTCATGTCCCTCGCGGAGCTCTCTCCACATCTTCCAGCACACCCAGAGCAACAGAATGCCGCCGGCGAGGAGCAGACCTATCAGTTGCAGGAGCTGCACGGTCACCACAGCCAGACCCAGGCGCAGGACCACGGCGGCAATCAGGCCGTAGAGGATGGCCCTGCGTCGCTGTTCCGCCGGCAAACCCGCGGCAGCGAGGCCGACAGCGACAGCGTTGTCCCCAGCCAGGGCCAGGTCGATCATGATGACCTGGGCCAGGGCGATCAGGGCCTCGGTGGAGGGAAGGGCAATGTCCAGCATGGCTCCTTTTGACGCGCTGAGGGCCGTCGGGCAACCTCACCCTGCTTGTGGCGGCGAGGGGCTGGCGGCAAGTTGCGGAAAAGCCAATTGAGGACGATCCCAATGACCCGGATACTGACGCCGCCAGAGCCAATCCTCGAGCCTGACCTGCCGATCATCGATCCCCACCACCACCTCTGGGACCGGCCTGGTGTCCGGGGGGCCGACCTGCCGCCGCCATCCCATCCCTTCGAGGCCGTGATCCGCCTCTCGCCCCGCTACCTCTTCGACGAACTGCTGGCGGACATGACCAGCGGGCACAAGGTCGTGGCGACGGTCTACATGGAGTGCGGCGCCATGTACCGGCGCAGCGCCGAGCCGGCCTTCCGGCCCGTGGGCGAGACCGAGTTCGTCAATGGCGTCGCCGCCATGTCGGCGAGCGGGATCTACG
>CAIWHQ010000233.1 GCA_903912465.1 uncultured Alphaproteobacteria bacterium
CCCCTTCAGTGTCTGGGGCGACCCGGACTCCCTGGCGGCGGACTCCTCGGACTGGGACGTGGCCTTCGTGACCCGGGAGATGAGCCTGGCAGCCTTCCGGGCCCGCTGGCCGGACGCCGAGCCGGTGGACTGGTCGATGGAGGACGATGTGTCGGGCGAGGTGGCGCGCCTTGGCGGTGACGGCGGACGCCGGGTGCGGATCCTCGAGGCCTGGCGGCGCGAGGCGGTGGAGCGGAGCCTGGTGATGCTCAACGACGGCCAGGAGATGGAGGCACAGCTGTTCGAGGCGCGCCGGCCCTTCCTGGAGGCTTCGGGGCTGGCGCCGGTTGGTCCGCCCCGCAAGGCGCCGGGCTTGAGGGTGGTGCAGAGGATCCTGTCGGGCGCGGCCGTGCTGGAGACGGTGGACTGGCCGGGGCGCTACATCCCCCTGGTCCCGGTCTATGGCGAGGAGATCCGGGTCGACGGCCGGCGGCGCCTGCGCGGCCTGGTGCGCGACGCCCGGGACGCCCAGCGCATGTTCAACTACTGGCGGACGACCTCGACGGAGCTGGTAGCCCTGGCCCCCAAGGCCCCCTTCATCGGGCGCAAGGGCGCCTTCGACACCGACCAGGCCAAGTGGACGACGGCCAACAGCCAGACCCACGCCTTCATCGAGTATGACGGCCCCGAGCCGCCGCACCGCCAGCCGTTTGCGGGGGTTCCCGCCGGGGCCCTGCAGGAGGCGCTGAACGCCGCCGACGACCTGAAGTCGATCATGGGGCTGCATGACGCGAGCCTGGGGGCGCGGTCGAATGAGACGAGCGGCAAGGCGATCCTGGCCCGGCAGCGGGAGGGGGATGTCTCGACCTTCCACTACATCGACAACCTGTCGCGGGCGATCCGCCACGCCGGGCGCATCCTCATCGACCTGATCCCCAAGGTGTATTCGACCCAGAGGATGGTGCGCATCCTGGGGCCGGACGGGGTCCCGGCCCTGGCACCTGTGAATGGGGCCGAGGGCAGTGGGGGCCGGGTCTTTGACCTGGGCGCAGGGCGCTATGACCTGACCGTGCGCGCCGGGCCCTCCTTCGCCTCGCGCCGGGAGGAGGCGGCCAGCCAGATGATCGAGCTGATCCGCGCCTATCCTCCGGCGGCGCCCCTGATCGGCGACCTGCTGGCGCGGAACCTGGACTGGCCGGGGGCGGATGAGGTGGCCCGCCGGCTGGCGCGGGCGAATGGCGGGGGGTGAGGGTCACAAAAGTTCCTTATTTGTTCCTTTTCCTGGAGTCCCCAATGCAAAGGGATGTCTAGAGTGTTGACAGATGTTCACGACTTGAGCGATACCCATGGCCTCGGCGGCTAGACCGCGTCACCCCGACAAGGAGGTGGAGGCGGCGGTCCGGTACGCCGAGGCGCGAGGGTGGAGCGTACGGATGCAGGGCCACTGGGGCCGTCTCTACTGCGCCCAGGCGGACCGGGAGGGCTGCCAGGTCGGCGTGTGGGGAACCCCCCGGAACGCCGGCGTCCATGCACGACAGATCCGCCGCGCCATCGACCGATGCCCCCATGCGGGCGCACAGGAGGCCTCGGATGGAGACGCATGAGTTCACGGTCGTCGCCACGGGCCTGGATCCAACGGCGGCGGACTTCGAGGGCAGGTTCCTGGAGGCCGGGTGCGATGACGCTACGGTCGCCTTCCAGAAGGGCCGCATCCTGGTCGACTTCTCCAGGGTGGCGGTCTCGCTGGAGGCAGCGGTCACCAGCGCAGTCGCGAACGTGTGCGCCGCGGGGGCGCGCGTCGAGCGCATCGAGCCTGACCCGCTGGTCAGTCTCTCGGACATTGCGGGGCGGGCGCGGCTGAGCCGGTCGGCCCTGACCCATTATTTCCGGGGTCACAGGGTCAGCGGGCGGGGGGGCGAAGGCTTCCCGGCGCCCCGGGCGCGGGTGACAACGGACAGCCCGCTCTGGGACTGGGCAGACGCCTCGGCCTGGCTCTACCGGCGAAAGCGGGTCAGCCGACAGGTGGCCGTGAACGCCCGGGTGGTCAGCGAGGCCAACGCCCTGATCGGCGGCGGTGAGCCTGGCGAATTCGGACGGACGCTTACCGAGAGGGTCCGCGCGGCGGTGGAAGGCCTGGACTGAGGGACCTTTGACCCCCTCCGGCCCGGGGCCTCGCCCCGGTCCACCTCCCCCTGGGGGGAGGAATTGTTCTGTTCTTTTTTTGTTCACTTCGCGCGGTTGTGGCAGGATGTTTCCATGATGGAGGATTGCGGATGACGGACGAGGTCGTGGACGAGGGCCCGGGTGAGAGTGTGGACCTGGCCGAGGAGGTGATCGAGGAGACGGTGGCCGAGGTCGAAGACGCCGAGGCCGAAGATGCCGAGGCTGACGACCGCGCGGACTGGAGCGAGATCGAGGTGGACGGGCAGGTCTGGCTGGCGCCGCCGGCGCTGAAGTCGGCTTTTCTTCGCCAGGCGGACTATACCCGCAAGACGCAGGAGCTGGCGGAGCGGCGGCGGGAGGCGCAGGCCGAGCATGAGGCCGCCGGCGCCCACATCGCCGGACGGGCGCGGCTGCACCTTCTGGACGAGCAGGCGCAGGCCCTGGATGGACTGGACTGGCCAGCCCTGGAGGCGGCGGACCCGGGTCGGGCCCGGGCCCTGCGCGAGCGGCGGCTGGGCCTGGCCGAGACCCGGGAGCGCCTGGCCTTCGACCTGGCGCGCAAGGAGCACGAGACCCGGATGGCCAATGAGGCAGCCGAGGCCGAGGCGGTGCTGGCCACCGGGCGCGCGCTGTCGGAGCAGATCGAGGGCTGGTCGCCCGCCCTGGCCGCCCAGCTGGCCGACTTCGCCCGCAACTTCGGCGTCGAGGCCGACGAACTGAGGCAGATCAACGATCCGCGCCTCTGGCGGATTCTGCACCGGGCCCACCTGGGCGAGACCCTGGCCCGGCGACTGGCCGAGGCCGACCGGCAGGCGGCGCGCCCGGCGGTGCGGCCTGCGGCCGACCCTGGACGGCCGGGCTCCGGCGTCCCCGGCCTGGACGACCGGATGGAGACGGGGGAGTGGATGCGCCGGCGCAACGCCGCCGGCCTGCGCGAACGTCGTCGCCCAAGACCCTGAACGAATGGATTTTCCGGCGTCGCGAGCAGGCCCCCTCCCGGGGGATCTCGCGCCGCTCCCCTGGTGACCCGGCGCGGACCTGGAGACCTCCAGCACCGCCGCCCCGGAGCGCCGGAACGACCTGAACCCTGAAACTGAAACCCCCGCCGGGCGCCGCCCGGAAAGGACCCCTTATGCCCAATTCCCTGCTTTCGGCCGCCACGGTCACCCGTGAGGCCCTCCGCGTCGACTGAGGCGCCTTCGCGGGGCGACCCGCGTCGAAGAACGATGTGAATTCGGTGAACTCCTAAACGCTGCCACGGCCCGAACGCCCCCTCCTGCGGGCCCCGCGGCGCATGGATACACCGAGCCAAGCCCGGCCCCGCGCGACGGGGGCGGGAAGGTGTAACGACTATCCCGGAAGGGAGTAGGGCCAAGCGGCCCGAAGCGCATCGCACCCCCCAAGGTCCACTGGGCCTGGTGGGTGATGAGATAGTCTGCTCTGCGGCGGAAACCCGCAGCGGCCCGAAAGGGCGGTCCCGGCCCAGCGACCCGGGACGAACACAAGGCCTGCACCAGAAACTGAACTTCGTCGGCACCATCTCGCGGGAGTACGACGACCGCTTTGCCCGTCAGGGTGCCAAGGTCGGCGACACCCTGAAGGTCCGCCTGCCCAACCAGTACGCCGTGCGCACCGGCCCGGCCCTGGCGACCCAGGACACCAATGAGACCAGCGTCGAGCTGAAGGTCCAGACCCAGAAGGGGGTGGACCTGAACTTCACCAGCGTCGACCTGACCATGAGCCTGGACGACTTTTCCGACCGGGTCCTGGAGCCCGCCATGAGCGTGCTGGCCGCCTCCGTCGAGGCGGACGCCATGACCATGTACCAGGACGTGGCCAACCAGGTGAACAGCCAGGGGGCGGCCGCCAGCTTCCAGAAGGTCCTCCAGGGCCGGAAGCTGCTGGTGGACAACCTTGCGCCCCTGGGCGGCCGGACGGCCAACCTGAACACCCAGGACAACATGGACCTGGTGGACGCCCTGAAGGGCCTGTTCAACGACTCCGACGCCGTGGCCAAGCAGTACCGCGAGGGCTACATGGGCCGCACGGCAGGGTTCGACTTCATGGAGAACACCCTGTGGCCGGCGCACCTTCGCGGCGGCGCGGCGGGCTACACGACCAACACCACCAGCGCCTCTTTGCCGGTGAGCGCCACCCCGGTGACCGCCATCACGGTGGCGGCGGGAACGGGGAGCCTGGCCAAGGGGGATGTCTTCACCCTCGCCGGGGTGATGCGGGTGCATCCGGAGACCAAGGCCAACACCGGGGTCCTGCAGCAGTTTGTGGTGACCCAGGCCTTTGCCGGGGGCGCCGGCGTGGTGCAGATCTCGCCGGCCATCATCACCACCGGGCCGATGCAGACGGTGTGGGTGGCCCAGTCCAACAACGCCGCGGCGGTGACCGTGGCGGGGGTGGCCAACACCGCGCACGGCCTGTCCATGCTCTATCACAAGAGCGCCTTCGCCTTCGCCACGGCGGACCTGGTCATGCCCAAGGGCGTCGATTTCTCGGCGCGACAGGTGTTCGACGGGATCTCGATGCGGATCGTGCGGCAGTACGACATCAACAGCGACAGGTTCCCCTGCCGGCTGGACGTCCTCTACGGCTACCGGACCCTGCGTCCGCAGCTGGCCTGCCGCCTGGCCTGTAACTGAGGCTGAAGGGCCCTCCCGCCTCCGGACGCGTTCCGGGAGCGGCGAGGGCCCGGCCCTCTTCTCTTCCTTCCTGGCCTTCCCGCCTTTCCCCCTCACAGAGGAGACCCCCGCATGGGGCTTGCCACCTATGACGACCTGAAGGCGGCGGTGGCCGACTGGCTGGACCGCGAGGACCTGGCCGGCCGGACCGGCGACTTCATCACCCTGGCCGAGGCGCGGCTGAACCGGCTGATGGGCTTTTCGGGCCTGACGGTCCGGGTGGCGCTGGAGGCCGGACCTGGCCAGGCCGAGTTGGCCGCCCCCGCCGACCTGCGCGACGTCCTGGCCCTGGTCCGGACGGCGGACGGGACAGGGCAGGGCTTTCGCGTCGAGCCGGGACGGCTGGTCCTGGATCCGCCCCCGGCGGCGGCCGTAGCCCTGGAGCTGACCTACCGGGCCCGACCCCGGCTGTCGGAGGCCCTGCCGGTCAATGCCGTGCTGGCCGAGCATCCGGACCTCTACCTGTTCGGCGCCCTGGCCGAGGCCGCGCCCTTCCTGCGCGATGGCGAGATGCTGGCGGTGTTTGCCGCCCGCTTCGACGCCGCCCTGACCGAGGCGCGGATGCGCGAGGCCCGGATCGCCGGCCCTGCGCCCCTGCGCGTGGACCCG
>CAIWHQ010000234.1 GCA_903912465.1 uncultured Alphaproteobacteria bacterium
ACTGGCTGGACCGCGAGGACCTGGCCGGCCGGACCGGCGACTTCATCACCCTGGCCGAGGCGCGGCTGACCCGGCTGATGGGCTTTTCGGGCCTGACGGCCCGGGTCGCCCTGGAGGCCGGACCTGGCCAGGCCGAGCTGGTCGCCCCCGCCGACCTGCGCGACGTCCTGGCCCTGGTCCGGCCGGCGGACGGGACAGCGCAGGGCTTCCGCGTCGAGCCGGGACGGCTGGTCCTGGATCCGCCCCCGGCGGCGGCCCTGGCCCTGGAGCTGACCTACCGGGCCCGGCCCCGGCTGTCGGAGGCCCGGCCGGTCAATGCCGTGCTGGCCGAGCATCCGGACCTCTACCTGTTCGGCGCCCTTGCCGAGGCCGCGCCCTTCCTGCGCGATGGCGAGATGCTGGCGGTGTTCGCCGCCCGTTTCGACGCCGCCCTGACCGAGGCGCGGATGCGGGAGGCCCGGATCGCCGGCCCTGCGCCCCTGCGCGTGGACCCGGCGGTGGCGGTGCTTCCGGGGTGGCGGGCATGATCCCGGCCGATCCGGGACCGGGCGCGCCGCCCGCCCTGCGCCCCCTGCTGGCGTCGCTACTGGACGCCCTGCGGGCGCTGGAGGCGCCGTCGGCCCCCATGCCGGCGGCGACCTGCCTGCGCGCCGACCTTCCCCCCGCCGGGGCCTGGCCCTGGCGCCTGATCCTGGTCCGGGACCTTGGGGTCCTGGCCCATTCCGACGGGGTCCGCTGGATCCGTCATGACACCGGAAAGGAAGTCTGAATGCCCTCCACCGCCACGCCGAGCCTGCGCCTGGAAATGCAGGCCGCCGGCGAGAACCTGAACACCTGGGGCGCGCCCAAGCTGAACACGGTGATCGCCCTGATCGACTTCGCCATCGCCGGCTGGACCGCCGTGAACCTGACCGGCAATGCGGTCCTGACCAGCGCCAACTTCGCCCCCGACCAGGCCCGCGCCGCCATGCTGAAGTTCACCGGCCAGGGGGGCTGCACGGTGACCCTGCCCTCGGTGACCAAGCGCTATGACGTGGTCAACGCCACCGCCGGGACCCTGACCCTGACCACAGGGGCGGGGCAGGTGGCGGTGCTGGGCCCGGGGGATGCCGGTCCGGTGACCTGCGACGGGGTCAATGTGCTGTGCGCCCAGATCGGCGGCCGGACCCTGAAGGCCTATGTGGACGCCCAGGCCTGGGCCGGCCAGTCGGGAAACCTGCCCGGCCAGGAGGGGGCGGCGGGACTGCCCCTGGTGACCGACGGCCAGGGCCCCCGCTGGGCGCCCCTGACGACCTCGGCGATCTCCGACTTCGACCGGTCGGTGGCCGGTCTTGCCCTGTCCCTTTCCCTCGCCCTCTGACCCCATTCCTGCCGGAGATCTTCCATGCCCGTGACGCCCAACTCCATCATTACGCCCCAGGTCCCGCGCTCGGCCTCGGGCGTGGCAAGCCTTGCCAATGCCACCTATGGCGACGCCCCCGCCGGGGCGGCCCTGATCTTTGCCGCCGGCCCCAACGGGGCGCGGGTGACGCGGGTGACCGCCGTGACCCGGGCCAGCCTGACGGCCACCGAGTGCCAGCTGTTCCGCGACCATGACGGGACGGGGACGGTGAAGCGCTTCTTCGCCAGCCGGCTCATGCCCGCCGTGACCGTCTCGGCCTCCACGGCCCAGGCGGCGGTGGACTTTGGCTATTCCGACTCCGCCCCCCTGCTGCTGGGGGCGGGGGAGAAGCTCTACGGCGCCATCGGCCAGGCCCAGGCGGGCGTGGTCTTCTGCGTGGAAGGGGCGGACTACTGATGCGCGGGACGCCGGGACTGATCCGCCCGCCCGGCCTGCGTGGCCTCCGGGCCCAGGGCCTGGGCGGCCGCAGAGGCGGCGGCAGAGGCGGCGGGGTGCGGGTGGACTACCTCGTCGTGGGGGGTGGTGGTGGGGGTGGGGGAGACTACTTTGGCCCCGCAGGGGGGGGAGGAGGAGGAGGCGTCATCTACTTCGAACGGCAGCCTTTTGAGGTCGGTCGATACTCAATCTTCATCGGCACCGGTGGCCAAGGTGGAGCTGCGGCGCCCGCCGGACGAGGCACGTCCGGGGGAGTCTCCCGGATCGGCGAGAACATCATCGCCATCGGTGGAGGAGGGGGCGGATCCTCGCAAGCTCCCCCAGATGGCGTATCGGCCTCAGGTGGGGGTGGTTACGCAAACAGCTGGTCCCGCTCAGAGGTGCAACTTGGCGGTCAGGGTGTTCAGGGAAACAAAGGCGGCGATGCGAAACTTGCCGCCAGCGGCGGTAGCTCAGGGGGCGGTGGTGGCGCACTCCAGCTTGGCCAGGATGGCCAGGGAACCGTCAGTGGGTCTGGAGGTATTGGGCGGTTACTGACGCTTACCGGAGAACCCATCACCTTTGGGTCAGGCGGAGGAGGTGGAAACAATCCATCTGCTGGCGGAACCGGCGCAGGTCGGGGAGGCGACGGCGCAGGAGACGGCGCCTTGAACGGGCCGGGTGGTAACGGTCGATCCGGTTCCGGTGGCGGTGGCGGCGGCGGTGGCTACGCGTCTTCCGGGGGCAATGGAGGTAGCGGTATTGTCGTCATCCGAACCGACTGGCCGGCGGTCACCTCTAACGGTGCCGAGGTCCAATCTCTCTCCGGAACTACGCTGCTGATTTTCCGCTCAGATGGCTGGATCGAGCTGCGTTAGTCCGAGTTTTTCCGGGTGTAGAGCTGACCGATAGGTGCGCCAAAGAAGACAGACATCTTGCGCTGGAAAATGTTGATGAACGCATCGATTGCCGGCTTCGGCATTTTCAAGACGTCCTGGAAACCTGGCTTGTCCATGGACCAAAGATAGTCGTCGAAAATCATGATCCCACCTACCTTCAGAAGCTGAAATGACATCACTGCGTCAGTCAGAACGTCTGGAGCCTGATGTGATCCATCGATGTAGATCAGATCGAAGTAGCCATGCTTTCCGCTCGCCATGAGCTCGGGGAGCCCGTGGTTCGAGTATTTCTTGACCTTGTGCACGTTTGCCGGGTGAGAGGATTTCCCCATCGCAACCGCCACGTTGTGGTCAAATCGCTTTTCGACCTCAGACATCTGAGTCTCGATCTGGCCGCCCTTCTGGTGCTCGATGCCGCCTTCCCAGGTATCAACGCAATAGACCTCGATCCCTGATTGGGCGTGCTCTGTGCACATCTCGATGATCCAGCATGTCGAGCGACCTTCAAAAGAGCCAATCTCAAGAATCTTGGTCGGCTTATCGCGGCTAATGATCTGGCGCCAAACCGGCACGTTTTGGCTGAACCAGTCCCGTGTGAATTCGTATTCACTGGTTTGCGCGTCGGTTGCTTCGGCCATGGAATTTGGGTCCACTTCGTCAAGTCGGTGTTGGCTACCATGTAGCCTCATTCCCACCATTCGCGCATGGGTGCCAAGGCATAAACGGACCCAAATTTTCTCGAATTCCACTTGGATGAAGCCCAGCCCAGACCCTTCTGATCGGAGCTGAAGATTGCCCAAGGCCACGCCAACATTTACGGAACTGGGAATGGATATCCGAAAGGCGATTGAGGAAGGGCGCTACGCGGAGGCGGCTACGCACCTGCGACCCCTGTCCGACCAGGGGTCTTCTGACGCCTCCAACGACCTGGCGATCATCTATCGCCGGATGGGACAGGGGGCGAATGAGCTGTTCTTCGCCCACCGGGCCTTTGAGCAGAACCGGTTGTCCAGCTCGGCCCTCCAGACCCTGATGCGGGCCCTGCTGGTCCAGGGGTTCTTCCAACCGGCGGCGCGACTCTACCGCGAGGTGAGGAACGAGCGCCAGGTCAACCGGAGCCATCACATCAACGGCGCCATCGCCCTGATCCGGATCAACCGGGTGGACGAGGCCGCCGAGGCGCTGGAACGGGCCGGGAATTTTCCCTCGGCGGAGGCCGGCGACCTTAAGGTCGAGCTGCTGCTGGCGCAGGCGCGCTTTGAGCACGCCCGGGCCCTGGCCCTGCTGGACCGGCTGTCGGCCCTGGGCGAGGACATCGAGACCCAGCGCACCAGCCAGCTCTTCGCCTCTGGCGATATGGCGGGGGTTGTGGCGCATTATGACTCCGTCTCGCCGGCACACGCTGGGGTCCGGAGCCAGGGCAAGACCGCGCTGCAGGCCGCGATCGCCCAGGAGGACCGGGAGCGCATCAGTCGGTATCTTCGGGAAGTCGAGGGCATTCCCGCCTCGACTGAAGCCCTGGCCAGGGGGCTTTTGGATGGGCGCGAGATCGCAGAGGTCCAGGGCCGGTCTCGCACATGGCGGTTTCCCTTCGTGGCGACGAACTTCTCTGTCGCCCTTCCGCACATGGCAGCGGGATTCTACGAGCTGGGTGCCCTGGACTCGCTGCGAAGCCTGGTCCGTCCTGGCCAGACCGTGGTGGATGTGGGCGCCAACATCGGCAACCATACGGTCTATTTCGCCGGCGAGGCGGGCTGCCGGGTGCTGCCCTTCGAGTGTAATCCCCGGATGGCCTCACATCTAAGGGCGACCATCGAGATGAACGCCCTGGGCGACCGTGTGGACCTGTCGCACCTGGGCAAGGCGGTCTCGTCCTTTGTCGGGACCATCCCCTTCCGGTTCGTCCGGGACGACTATTCCTTTGTCACCGAGGGTCAGGAGGAAGGCACCACTCTGACGCCGTGCCTGACCCTGGACAGCCTGGGTCTTGAGCAGTGCGCCCTCTTGAAGATCGACGTGGACGGGGGCGAACCAGGGGTGCTGGAAGGCGCCCGGGACGTCCTGGCGCGGCTGCGTCCAGTGGTGTCCATCGAGGTCCTGAACTTCAACACCCGCCGGGTGCTGGGCCTTTTCGAGGCCTACGGCTACGACGCCCTGCGGGAAGACAGCCGCAATGACGCCTATAGCGACTTCGTCTTCGTGCCCCGGGAGTCCGCCTTCGGGCGGGACTGAGGCCGGGCGGCTTGGCGGGCTGGATACTGAACGCCTGATCCCCTGAGTTCCTGATCCCCTGAGTTCCTGATCACCGGAATCCCTGGCCGCCTGCGGGCGGCGACACCCCCATTCGCGGGAGCCTTTGTCATGCGTTTCACACTCGACCCGCCGCCGGGCCTGGCGGCGGATGACACTTCGTTTGCGGCGGCGGGGCGGTGGGCGGACGCCTCGAATGTGCGGTTCTGGCGCGGGCGGGCGCAGGTGATCGGGGGCTGGGAGCGGCTGCACCCGGGCCGGCTGGCCGGACCCTGCCGGGGGCTGCTGGGCTGGACCGACCTTTCGGGGGGACTGGTCCTGGCCTTTGGCGGGCCCTCGCGGCTGGAGATCTGGCGGGGAGGCGAGCTGGCTGACGCGACGCCGGCGGGGCTGGTGCCGGGCGCCGCCGACGGCTCGGGCGGGCGGGGCTATGGCACGGGTGCCTGGGGCGTGGGGGCCTGGTCGGAGCCTTCGGCCGGGGCGCTGGCGCCGCGGACCTGGTCGCTGGCGGCCTGGGGCGAGACCCTGCTGGCCGCGCCCCGGGACGGGACCCTTTACCAGTGGTCGCCGGCCAGCGGCGGGGCGGCCCGGCCGGTTGCCGGCGCGCCGGGGCGGATGAGCGCCATGGTGGTCTCGGCCACGGACCAGGTCTTTGCTCTGGGATGCTCGGAGGAGGTCTCGGGCCGGTTCAATCCCCTGTGCATCCGCCACGGAAGCGTGCGGCGGCTGGACCAGTGGACCACGGCGCCGGACACCACGGCGCGGGAGTATGTCCTGCCCGGGGGCGGGCGGATCGTGGGCGGGCGGACCCTGGGGCCGCACCTCCTGGTCTGGACGAGCCACGCCCTGTTCCTGGGGGTGTTCACGGGCAGTCCTGGCCAGCCCTGGCGGTTCGACCGGGTGGGACAGGCCTGCGGCCTGATCGGGCCGAATGCGGCGACGGTGAGCGGGCTGGAGGCCTTCTGGCTGGGGCCGGACCTGCAGGTCTGGCGCTATGCCCTGGGCGGGGCGCCGGAGCCCCTGTCCTGCCCCCTGAGGGCGGACCTGGCCGCGAACCTGGCGGCGGGGCAGGGGGACAAGGTGTTCGCCTCGACCCTGTCAGCCTTTTCCGAGGTGAGGTTCGACTATCCCGATCAGCGCGACGGGGCCGAGAACAGCCGGTGCCTGGTGCTGTCCCTGGCGGACGGGGCCTGGAGCCGGGGGGCGACCCCGCGGACCGCCATGATCGACGCCGGGCCTGCCGAGCATCCCGTGGCGACGGCGCCGGACGGCTCGATGTTCTGGTGCGAGCGGGGATCGAGCGCGGACGGGGCGCCCTTCGCCTGGTTCCTGGAGAGCGCTGACCAGGTGCTGGACGAGGACCGCACGGCCCTGGTGCGCGGGGTCTGGCCGGACCTGGCCGGGCAGGAGGGGCCGGTGGTGCTGGAGGTCTCGGCCCGGCGAACGCCGCAGGGGCTGGCGCGACGGGCGCCGGCGGCGGCCCTGGCGCCGGGACAGGCGCGGGCGGACCTGAGGCTGTCGGGACGACTGTTCCGGGTGCGGCTGAGCGGCAATGCCTCGCCCACGGCGGGACGGATCGGGCGACTGGTGTTTGACCTGGCGCCGGCGGGCGGACGGTGAGGGCCGAGGCGGACGACCGCGAGGCGCTGGCCCTGGCCTTGACGGCCCTGGCGGCAGACGCCGGGCCGGCGGACCTGGCCGGGGCGCTGAGGACGGGCCGGGCGCGGATCTGGATCGGTGAGGGGGCGGTGCTGGCCACGGAGCTGGCGCCGGAGCCGGAGGGGCCCTGCCTGCACGTCTGGCTGGCGGCCGGGCGGCTGGCGGCGGTGCTGGACCTGAGGCCGGGCCTGGAGGCCTGGGCCCGGGGGGCGGGCTGCGCCCGGATCACCCTGGACGGACGGAAGGGCTGGGCCCGGGTGCTGGCGCCCTTTGGATATCGACGGGCGGGACATGAGATCGAACGGAGACTGTGATGGGAAAGAAGAAGACCAAGACCACCGCGACCGAGAGCAGCCGGACGGTGACGACGCCGACCCGGCCGGACTGGGTGGACACCCAGGCGCGGGGGCTGAACGAGGCCCTGACCGAATGGGGCCGGCGGGACCCGACGGCCTCGGTGGCCCCGGTCTCGGACCTGGAGCGCCGGGCCTCTGAAGGCGCGGCCGGCCTGGGGCTGGGCGAGGGCTGGAACGCCGGGACGACGGACTGGGCGAACTGGGGGCGGGTGAGCACCGGACCGTGGGCTGTGCCGGGACCTGGGCCTGGGACGGGGACCGGGACGGGGACGGGGACTGGGACGGGGACGGGGACCGGGACTTGGCCTGTGCCTTTGCCTGTGCCGGGGCCTGGGCCTGTGCCTGTGCCTGGGCCTGCACCTGCACCCGGGCCTGCGATCCCGGCCTCCGGGCGATCCTACGCCCTGGGGGCCGACCTGCTGGGCCCCGGTCCCGCGGACCGTGCGCCTCCGGCCTTCTCGACTTCGGGGCCTATTCTGGAAGGGACCGGCGAGGCGCCCCAGGCGGCGAGCGTGCTGGACCGGCTGTCGTCCTACATGACGCCCTTCCGCGACCAGGTACTGGCGGCGGCCATGGACGACTACGACGCCGACGCCGGGCGCCGGAGGGCGGCCCAGGACCTGGAACTGGCCGGACAGGGTGCCTTTGGCGGCTCGGGGGCGGCCCTGACCCGTTCTCTGACCGAGGGGGAACTGGCCCGGGGCCGCAACAGCCGGCTGGCGGGCCTGCTGGACCAGATGTTCACGCAGGGCGCCGGGCTGGCGTCGGGAGATGCGGACCGTCGCCAGCAGGCCTCGACGGCCGCGGCCCAGCTGGCCCAGGCGCGGGACCTCCAGAGGGCCCAGCTGGTCCAGGCGCGGGATCTCGAGCAGGCGCGGCTGGGTCAGGAGTGGGGCCTGGAGACCTCGAGGCTTGGCCAGGCCCGGGACTTCGAGCGCGCGCGACTGGCGCAGGAGGGCGGGCTTGAGACGGCCCGGCTGGACCAGTCCCGCGACCTGGAGGCGGCGCGCCTGTCCCAGGCCCGAGACCTGGAGACGGCCCGCCTGTCCCAGACCCGGGACCTGGAGATGGCTCAGCTCTACCAGTCCCGCGACCTGGAGACGGCGCGCCTGTCCCAGTCCCGCGATCTGGAGATGGCTCAGATGTCCCAGTCCCGCGACCTGGAGACGGCCCGGCTTTCGCAGGCCGCCGAGGCGAGCCGGGTACAGGACGCCCTGGCCCGGGCCCAGCTGGGCCAGGAGGGCGAGCTGGCCCGCTCGCGCCTGGGCCTGGACGCGGCGGCCTCGCGCCGGGCCGATGCCGAGATCCAGGCCCGGATCGGGGCGCAGGTGCGGGCGGCGGAGCAGGCCCGGCTGTCGGCACCCGATCAGGCCCTGGCCCGGCGCATCGAGATGTTCTCCGGCCTGCCCCTGGGCCTGTTCCAGGGCAGCGCCGCGGACAGCCAGGGCCAGAGGTCGGGGACCGAGACCACCAGCGGGGCGACCCTTGGCGAGATCGCGTCGCTGGTGAACAGCCTGACCGGCTCGCCCCTGTCGCGGCTGTTCCAGAAGAAGGCAGAGGCCTGATGGCGGAGACCGGAACCCTGGGCGAGGCCCAGCTCTTCGCCCTGAGGCAGATCAGTGAGAACCTGACGGCCCAGACCCGGCGGCTGGAGGGGCTGGGCGCCAAGGTGGACGACGTGCGCGAGCGCCTGGCCCGGCTGGAGGCGCAGGAGGCGGGCGTGCTGGTGGAGGCCGTGCGCCGGGAGCTGAAGTCGGCCCTGGCGCGGATCGACGCCCTGGAGGCCCAGCGCGACCGGGTGGCCGGGGCGGCAGCCTTCTGGACCTGGCTGGGGCGGCATGCGCCCTGGATGGCGGCGGCCCTGGCGGCCTTTGGCGCAGGCCTGGTCTCGCGGGAGGGCGGACGATGAGCGAGCCGGGGCGGCCGCCGGTGGAGATCACATGGCTCTGGAGGCGGATCTTCACCTACCTCGCCAGCCTGGCAAATGCCGGCCTGCTGGCGGCGGTGATCCTGAAGGTGCGCGACCCGCAGGGGCTTGCCGCCCTGGGCCTGGCCCTGGTGGCGGCCAATGTGGTGCTGGCCACCCTCTACCTGGCCGGGGCGACGGTGACAGACTGGGCGCGGATCGCCGGGGCGGCCCGGGGGCTGCCGAAATCCGGGGAGGGCGGGTCGTGAACGGCATTACCTTCGGCGGGATGGCGGGGCTGAGACTGGTCCTGGGCCTTGCCGCGGCTCTTGTCCTGGCCCTGTCGGCGGCGCGGCTGTGGGAGGCCGGGCGAAGGGCCGGGGCCGCGCCCCTGCTGGCCGAGGCCTCCGCCCTGCGCGCCCAGGCGGCCCGCTCGGCCCTGGAGGCGGAGGGCGTGCGGGGCCAGCTGGCCCGGGCCGAGGCCGCTTCCCGCGCGGCCCTGAGACTGGAAACCGAGACCCGGGCGCGGATCGACGCCCTCAACCGACTGGAGGATGCCGATGCGCCCCTGGATCCTGACCGCCTGGCTGAGCTGCGCCGGGCTGACCGCGGGCTGTGCGACGCGGCCCCCGGCCTCGCCTGCCGCCCTGCCGCAGCTGACGCCCCCGCCAGCAGCGATGGCCCCTTGCGAGGCCTACGTCCTGCCGCCGGGGGCGAGCCTGGCTGACCTTGATGAAGGCTATGTCCGCCGGGGCGCCCAGATCGCCGCCTGCGACGCTGCCCGGCGACTGGCCCTTGAGACCCTGGAGGCCGAACACGCCCTGGAGGCCGAGGCCCTCAGGCGTGGGCAGCGGGGGCGGCGCTGAGGGCCGGGGCGGCGAGGCGGGCGAGATAGTCGCGGACGTCCTCGGGCCAGGTGGCGGTCTCGCGGCTGAAGGTGGCCCCGTCGCCGGCGTAGAGGGCGCGGACGACGGCCTCAGCGCCGGGGGCGTCTCCGGCCAGGGCGTTCAGCACGGCGCAGGCCGCATCGGCGGCGCGGCGGCGGGCGGCCTCCGGAGATTCCGGGGCGCGGGCAGCGGCCTCGACCAGGCGGCGCAGGGCGGCGGAGGCGCCGCCGGGCTGGGCGGAGAGCCAGTCCCAGTGCCGGGGCAGGAGGGTGACCTCCCGGGCCGAGACTCCCAGGCGCGGCCGCCCGCGGCCCGGGCTGGCGGGGATCTCGCGGGGCGGTGCCAGGGACTGGAGGGCGCCGGTGTGGTCACTGAAGACCAGGGGCTCGACGGAGTCCGAGGACAGGGCGGCGCGGGCGGCGGCGAGGACGGCAGCAAGCTCGCCCGAGGCGATGCGACGGCCGTGGTGGAAGGCGGTGAAGAGGTCCTGGGTCATGACGCCGATCTAGGCGCGCCCGGCCAGGGAGTCAATATTACCCGGATAAAATATGATGGGAGAGGTGGGCTGACCCCCTCACCGGGCTTCGCCCGGAGCTCCCCCTGATGGGGAGCAATTGGCTCGGTAATTCCTCCCCCCAGGGGGAGGTGGACCGCGCAGCG
>CAIWHQ010000235.1 GCA_903912465.1 uncultured Alphaproteobacteria bacterium
AAAAAGACAGCATGCGGATTTCCCATGGACAGGCAGGTCGCTGTGCCCAGGTCGCCGGCCTCGGGCACGTACACGGCGAGGGTGTCGGCGGGGCCCGCCAGGGGAACGGCGCGCCAGTTCAGCCGTGGGCGGCCCATGTCCACCGCGACGCGAAGGGGGCCTCGGCGCCAGGCCTGGAGAAGGCCGCCGGCGGTCTCCAGTCGCACCTCTTCGACACCGGACTCCTCCATGAGGCGCCAGGCCACGCAGCGGGTGGCGTTGCCGCAGGCACCGGCCTCGCCCCCATCAGGATTCCAGAACCGGACGGAGGCTTCGGCTTCGTCGGCCTTGCCGATGACCACGAACTGATCGCAGCCGATCCCGCCCGACCGTGCAGCCAGGCGGCGGATCGTCCCGGGGTCGGGGTCGAATCCGTCCTGGCGGGCATCGACGATGATGAAGTCGTTGCCGAGGCCGTTCATCTTGATGAAGGGGCGATCCATGGGGCGCTATATAGACCCGAGAGCTGCGGAGGGCGACGTCCCGGCGGGTTTCTGGCGACATTCGCGAGAATCCGGGCTTAAACAGCGTCATGAAGACCCGTTTCCGGCCCCTCACCCGGGCCCTGAGCCTTGTCGCCGCCGTCCTGGCCCTGAACCTCGGCCCGCCCCCCCGAGCCGCCCCTGCGGGGGAGGACCCCTTCCTCTGGCTCGAGGACATCGAGTCGCCCCGTGCCCTCGAGTGGGTCGCACGCCAGAACGCCAGGACCTCAGCCGTCCTGGAGTCCGACAAACGGTATGCGCCCTTCCTGGCCGAGGCCCGGGCCATCTTTACCGCCCCGGACCGCATCGCCTGGCCATCGCTTCGCGGGTCCGAGGTCGACAATGTCTGGCAGGACGCCGGCCACGTGCAGGGCGTCTGGCGCACCTCCAGCGCCGCCGCCTACCGGTCGGGACGGCCAGACTGGACGACCCTTATTGACCTCGACGCCCTTTCGAAGGCCGAGGGCCGACACTGGATCTTCAAGGGTGCGACCTGTCTGCCGCCGGCGGCCAGGCTCTGCCTGGTCAGGCTGTCCGACGGCGGCGGTGACGCCGTGGAGGTCCGGGAGTTCGACGTTGCCCGGCGCGCCTTCGTGGAGGGCGGTTTCCGGTTTCCGGCCTCCAAGCTCACCGTCGACTGGCTGGACGCAGACACCCTGGCGGTGGCTCGGGTCGCTGCCGACGGCGAGGCCACGGCCTCGGGATATCCCTACATACTGCGTACGGTGAACCGCCGGGGCGAGAGCCGGGAGATCTTCCGGGGACAGCCTACGGACGTGTCCGTCGCGGCCAGCGTCCTGCGCGACGAGGCCGGGCGAAGCCAGGGCCTGGTGATCAACCGGGCGGTGGACTTCTTCCGCTCGGAATTCAGCCTCTGGCGGGACGGCAAGCTCATCCGACTTCCCCTGCCCCTGCACGCAACCTACCAGGGCTCCGCCCAGGGCCGGATGATCTTCATCCTGAAGGAGGACTGGAAGGGCCTGTCCTCGGGATCGGTCATCGCCCTGCGCCGGGACGATCCTGGCGGGGCGCCCGAACGGGTCTTCACCCCCGGGCAGAGCCAGGCGGTCCAGGACGTGTCGGTCACCGCAGGACTGGTGGCCATCAACCTCCTGGATGAGGTCAAGGGTGCCGTTGAGGTGTTCGACATGACCCGCGGCCGCTGGACCGGCGAGCGCCTGTCCCTGCCCAGGGACGCGACCTTCCAGATCGTCTCGGCGAGCGACGTCGATGATGTCCTGATGATCTCGGCCGAGGGGTTCCTGGACCCGCCCTCCCTGTGGCGGGTCGATGCAGCGACCGGGGAGACGTCGCGGATCGCTTCGCTTCCGCCCCGGTTCCCGGCCGAAGGTGCCCAGGTCGCCCAGTACTGGGCCACATCGAGCGACGGCGTCCGGATTCCCTATTTCGTGGTCTCGCCAAAGGGCGCCCGCAAGGATGGCTCAACGCCGACCCTGATGTACGGCTATGGCGGTTTCGAGATCGCCAAGCCGCCGATCTACCTTCCTGAAATGGGCAGGCTGTGGCTGGCCCGCGGCGGCGCCTACGTCATCGCCAACATCCGGGGCGGCGGCGAGTTCGGCCCCGCCTGGCACCAGTCGGTGATGCGCGAGAAGCGACAGCTGGCGTTCGACGACTTCGCCGCCGTCGCCCGCGACATGACCGCCCGGGGCCTGACCTCGCCCCGCCGGCTGGGCATCTACGGACGCTCGAACGGCGGGGTCCTGACGACCGTTTCCATGACCCAGCACCCTGAACTGTGGAATGCCGTGGTGGTCGAGAGCCCCCTCGTCGACATGCTGCGCTATCACAAGCTCTCGGCAGGAGCCTCCTGGGTGGGCGAGTACGGCGATCCCGACCTCCCGGCCGACGCCGCCTTCATCTCCCGGTACTCCGGCTATCAGAACCTCCGGCCCGGCGTCGCCTATCCGGAGGCCTACATCACCACCAACACGCGGGATGACCGGGTGCATCCCGGGCACGCCCGGAAGTTCGCGGCACAGCTCGAGGCGCTGGGAGTTCCCTATCTCTACTATGAGCAGACCCTGGGCGGGCACTCCAACGACTCGGATCCGGAGCTGAATGCACGGCGCTGGGCGCGCCACTACGTCTACCTCGCCCGCCGCCTGATGGACTGATCAGGCCTCGCGCAAGGATTCGGCGAGGAGGTGGCCCTCGGCCCCGCGGATCGACCCCGACCGCCAGGCGACGACAATCTCGCGGGTTGGATGGTCGGCCTGGAGGGGGCGGATCTCAATGGTGGTCCCATCTGTCAGTCCCGCCGCCACCGCCATGGAGGGCAGGAAGGTGACCCCGAGGCCGGACCCCACCATCTGGACCAGGGTCGGCAGGGAGGTGGCGGCGAAGCTGGCGCTGGCCTCGCTGGTCCGCGGCGGGCGTAGGCCGCAGGCCGCGAGGGCATGGTCCCTCAGGCAATGACCATCCTCCAGCAGGATCAGGTCCTCATCCTCAAGCTCAGACGGACGCGTGCGGGCCTGGCCAGTCAGACGGTGACCGGCCGGCAGGGCGGCGAGGATCTCGTCATCGGCCACATGGGCGCAGTCCAGGCCGGTCATGTCGAAGGGCAGGGCGATGAGGGCAGCGTCGAGGTCGCCGGCCTTCAGGGCCGCGATCAGCCTCTGGGTCAGGTCCTCGCGCAGATAGAGGCGCAGCTGGGGAAACCGGGCCTTGAGAAGCGGGAGGGCCCTGGGCAGGAGGAAGGGCGCGATGGTCGGGATCACCCCCAACCGGAACCGGCCAGTCAGCGGCTGCCCGGAGTTGCGGGCGGCCTGGACCAGTTCCTCGGCCTCGTTGAGGATGATCCGGGCCTTGGCCAGGGCCGCTTCTCCGACGGCGGTGAGGATCAGTCCCGACCGCGCCCGGTCGACTACGGGGGCGCCCAGGATCTTCTCCAGTTCCTGGATCCCGGCCGACAGGGTCGGCTGGGTGACATGGGCGGCCTCGGCAGCCTTTCCGAAGCCGCCATGTTCCACGAGGAGTTTCAGATACTGGAGTTGTCGGAGGGTGGGGAGCATGGCGCTCGCAGTTCCACAGGGTGTGGCTGTAGGTCAAACGAAAGCGGCGCGGCCCCCGGGAGGGAACCGCGCCGCTCTTGGTCTTGGAAGGCCCGGAGGCCCCAGGATCAGCGTGCCGACTGAATGCTCTCGACAGTGGCCGTCATGCGGGCGCTGAAGGGCTGGAAGGCGTCACGGAACAGGGAGGTCATCAGTTCCGTGGTCTTGCCCATCTGGGCGACGTAGGCCTCAGCGTGGGTCTTGGCGAGGTCGGTCTGGACCTCCACCAGATCCTGGAGGCTGCGGACGCTGGCCAGGGACTGGACGGCGGCGGTCTGGCGCTCCATGGCGGCCTTCGAGAAGGCGAGGGTGTCGGAGCCCAGGGCTTCCGCGCCCTTGGCGGCGGCAGTCACCGAGGCAATCATGGCCTCGAGGTTTTTGCGGGAGTGGGAGGTCATGTCGTTGAGGCCGGACATGCCCTTCTCCATGGCGTCGTGGAGGGCTTCGTTTCCGACGTTGGCGATCTTGTCGGCGGTGGTCTTGGCGGCGGCCATGTTGGCGCTCCTATCGATGTGAATCTGCACGCATGCAGTTCGTGCTGCATTGCGATTTCTCATGTTGCACTGCGGCGGTCAAGCGGATTGTGCAGTGCAACATAAACAGGCTGTGAAGGGCCTTCAGTCGGAATTTACTTTCCCGCAACGCAGCGGCGGTTAGTATGTGCACTCATCCTGAACCCGCCGGCCACGCCGGAGACGCCAGGGACGCCCGCCTTGCCGACAGCCGCCAGACGTCGCCCCGCCCGTCCATTCGCTCGCCGAGTCCTTGGGCTGGCCCTGGCGGTCCTTGCCGGGATCTCTGCCCTGGCTCCTGCAAATCCGGCCGCAGCGGCGCCCACGACGCCCTTCCCGGAAATGCGCTACGCCGCCGTCGTCGTCGATGCCCAGACCGGAGAGGTCCTGTTCTCGCGTCGGGCGGACAGCCTGAGGTACCCGGCCTCGGTGACCAAGGTGATGACCCTCTACCTGACCTTCGAGGCCCTGGCCTCGGGCCGGGTATCCCTGAATGATCCGGTTGTCATTTCAGCGCGGGCGGCAGCCCAGAGCCCGACCAAGCTGGGCCTTCCGGCGGGCGCAAGCCTGACGGTCTCCGAGGCGATCCAGGCCCTGGCGCTCAAGTCCGCGAACGACGTGTCGGTCGCCCTGGCCGAGAAGCTGGGCAACGGAAGCGAGCGCCGCTTCGCCGCCATGATGACCCTCCGGGCCCGCGAACTGGGAATGATCAACACCCATTTCGTGAACGCCTCGGGCCTGCCTGACAGCCGGCAGGTCAGCACCGCCCGGGACCTGGCCATCCTTTCACGCGCGGTGCTTCGCGACTTCCCGCAGAACTACGCCCTGTTCAGCCAGCAGTCCTTCACCTTTCGGGGACAGAGGATGAACAATCACAATGGCCTCCTCTGGGCCATGCCGGGGGTCGACGGCCTCAAGACGGGCTTCACGAACGCCTCGGGCTACAACCTTGCCGCCTCCGCCGTGCGCGGCGACCGCCGCCTGATCGCCGTGGTGCTGGGCGGCCCCTCGAACGCGCGCCGGAACGCCAAGGTGCAGAATTTGATGCTGACGGGTTTTGAGCTGGCGGCCCGCCGCGACCGTGGCGAGCGGGTCCAGTTCGCACAGTCCAGCTTCGAGGCTGAACCCGCGCCCGCCGTACTCTATGCCCAGGCCCGGCCAGCCGATCCTTACCCGGCCAGCCCCCAGGGCACGGGCCCGGATCGAGTGGTCCTGACCAGCGCCCCGACGCCCCGGAACCTCTCCCAGTTCGAGATCGTCGATCCGCAGGCGACCGGCCTGCGCCAGAAGCCCCGCGCAGACACCGGCCGGTGGTCGGTGCAGGTCGGTGCCTTCAAGACCCAGGATATGGCGCGGGAACAGGCCTCACGGGTGCGCAAGCTTGCGCCATCCCACTTCGCCTCGGGCGGACGCGCAGAGCGGTCCGGTTCGAACTGGCGGACCCGGTTCACAGGATATTCCGAGACCTCGGCCCGGGCGGCCTGCAAGGCCCTGAAGAGCCGCGGCGAGCCCTGCATGGTCCTGCCGCCGTCCGCCTGAGGGCCGACGGGACGCCCTGATTTCCCTATTCGCCTCGGGTGACGATCGCTGCCGTGGCAACCAGCTCGCCCAGGAGGGACAAGGTGGCCTGGCCGGGACCCTCGAAGGGATCCAGGTCCGCCCGCTTGAAGTACTTCAAGAGGAGGGAGGGGTTCACCCGTGGGATGGAGACATGCCCCATGCTCCAGTTGCCGAAGCGCCGCTCGGAAATCTCCTCGTAGGACAATAGCCGGACCTGCCGGTGCCGGTCGTCCCGGACGATGGCGTTGAAGATCTCGCAGACCTCGTCGCGCCCGCCTTCCAGAAGCTGGATGTAGAGGTCATCGGCCACGCACAATATGCCGGTGATACCCTGCCGCGGATTGTTCCGCCGAGACTGTTCGAGGATGCCGTCGAGCAGGGCGCCGTTCATGGGATCGACGGGCCGGCTGGCATAGAGGCAGCGCACGAGCATGGCGGTCAGGTCCTGTTCTTGATGAGGGAGAGGAATTCGGCCCGCAAGGTGTGGTCCTTGAGGAAGGAGCCGCGCATGACCGAGTTGATCATCATCGTCTCGGTGTCCTTCACCCCGCGCCAGTGCATGCAGAAGTGATCGGCCTCCATCACCACCGCCAGACCGTCGGGACGGACCTTCTCCATCAGGAGGGCCGCCAGTTGGGATATGGCCTCTTCCTGGATCTGGGGCCGGGACATGATCCATTCCGCCAGCCGGGAGTACTTGGACAGGCCGATGAGGTTGGAGTGCTCGTTCGGCATGAGCCCGATCCAGAGCCGCCCCATGATCGGGCAGAAGTGGTGGCTGCAGGCGCTGCGTACGGTGATCGGGCCAACGATCATCAGCTCGTTCAGGGAGGTGGCGTTGGGGAATTCCGTGACCGGCGGTGCCTCGGTATAGCGACCGCGGAAGACCTCGGTGACGTACATCTTGGCAACGCGCTTGGCGGTGTCCTGGGTGTTGTGGTCAGCCTCGGTGTCGATCACCAGGCTTTTCAGCACCTCGCGGAACTTGCCCTCCACCTCGGCGAGCAGGTCGTTCATCTCGCCCTCACGGATGTAGGCGGAGATGTTGTCATTGGCGAAAAACCGCTTCCGGGCCTTTTTGATGCGGGCGCGGATTCGGGCGGAGACGGGCTCCTGTTCGGGGTCTGCCGGAGGCTTCACGACACGCTCGCACTGGTTTCAGTTGGCCGGGGCCAAGCCCGACAGTCCTGACCCTACACCGGAAGCTTCAAACCTGTCTCGTGAATGTCGGGGAGGGCGCGGGGTGCCGTCGGGCCTCAGCCCTCCAGCAGCCGGTCCCTGGCCGCGTTCAGGTGGGCGGCCAGACCGTCCGTACCCCCGGCGTCCGGGTGGATCCGGCGGATCAGCCGGGCGTGGGCGGCGAGGATCTCGTCCCGGCTGGCTTCCGGGCCCACCCCAAGCACCGAACGGGCGGCAGCGAGGGTCAGGTCGTCCGGGGTCGCACCCGGCGGCGGGACGGGCCTTCGAAGCGGCGGGGTGCGGGCGACGGCGGCTATGGCCAGGCCGGCGGCCACCAGCAGCAGGCCCGAAAGCCAGGAACTCCTGAGCAGGCTGAAGACACCGCTGACCACGGCCGCCAGGGCGACGGCGGGGACCAGGAGGCGCCAGGCGCGGCGACCGGTCGGCGACCGTGTGGTTCCGGCCCAGGCCAGGAGGGCCAGGACCGCCAGTCCCATGAGGATCCAGGTCACTACTGGGCGGCCAGCTGGGTACCTTCGCCGGACAGTCCGAGGAAGCCCATAAGGTCCCGCAACTCCTGTCGGGCCGCCACGTGCTGGAGGCTCATGGACACCGGGCGGATGGACGGGGACAGGTCAGCGATGGTGAGGCCAAAGGGGAAGAGTTCGCGGTAGATAACCCGGTCGCGCAGGCCGGGACCGACGCGGAAACCCGCCCTGCGGGACAGGGCCTGGACGCGCTCGTCCACCCGGCGGCGGTTGCGGGCGTCAGCGGGGGCCAGGCGATTGCGCAGGACGACCCAGTCAATCGAGCGACCCGAGGCGGCGGCCCGGTCCTTGCGGCTGTTCCAGACGGTCTCGGAATAGAGGCTCGGTCGCTTGAGCTCGAGGGTGACGGGATCGACGACACCCAGGGTGTCGAAATCCACAAAGCTGTCGTTCATCGGCGTGACGATCAGGTCGGCCCGGGCGTGGGCCTCGCGGCTCAGCAGGGTGTCGGCCCCGGGCGTGTCGACCAGGATAAGGTCGCAACCGGACAGGGCCTCGAAGGCTGCCACCAGCCGGGCGCTGGCCTCATCCTCGGAGGCTCTGGAGATGGCGGGTTCGATCGGCGCGATTTCCGGCATGGGGGCCTCAGCGGCATTGGCGGCAAGCCAGGCCCTGCGGTTGTCGACGAAGTGGGCCAGGGACTGCTGGCGCACGTCCAGGTCGAGGACTCCAACACGGGCACCCTGGTGCAGAAGGGCGGTCATGAGGTGGATGGCGAGGGTGGACTTCCCCGCGCCGCCCTTTTCATTTCCCACGACGATGACGTCAGCCATCAGACCTCTCCGCTAGAGCCTGTTGCCTTCAGATCGAACGTCTGAAGGGGCAAAACAGGCTCCAAGTCCAAAACGTTGGATCCTGTTTGGATCCGATAACCGATTCCCAACCCCCACAGCGTGCTCATCCACCCCTGGCGCCGTCAACGCGAAGGGTCGGATCGCCTGTGGATGGATGCACGCGGCTCATCGACAACCTGGGGCCCCGATCCGCCCTACCAGGCACCCGCCTCCCGCAGGCGACGGGCAAGGTCGTCCGGAATCCCCGCTCCGCCGGCCTCGTCGAGATCCGGAGGCGCGTCGACGGGATCGAGGTAGCGCCAGCCCTGGAAGGCCCGACGGGGCGTCGGCACCACGCGAAGGATCCGTGGCTCCAGGTCGATCCGGCAGTGGCTCTCCCCGCCCGCCTCGACCCGGGCGATGGACAGGATGCGTTGCCGGCAGAGGATCAGCCCCCGGAAGATCCGGTAGAGCGACCCGCCGTCCAGCAGTTCGTCCGCACGCTTGGGCGCCATCCGGGTATGCAGGGGCCAGGGGTCGGGGCTGTTCTCATGCCAGGCCACCAGGTCGTCGATGGTATCGCAGCCGACGCAGAGCCGGATCATGTGCAGGGTCACGATGCCTCGCTCCGCACCCGCGCCAGGGCCTCGCCCTCCCGAACCTGATCGCCCACGGCGGCCGACAGGCCCTCGACCACACCATCGAAGGGCGCGGTCAGGCCGTGCTCCATCTTCATCGCCTCAATGACCACCAGGACGTCGCCCCGGGCGACCCGGGTGCCCTCGGCGACCGGAACGGCGACGACGCGGCCTGGCAGGGGGGCGACGACGGCACCATCACCGCCCCCGCCCGCACCCACCTCGGGGTCCGGCGGATCGGCGGTGAAGCGGAATGCGGTCCCCGACTCGAAAAGCACCAGGCCTTCGCCGGTATCAAGAAGGTCTGCCTCCACGTCCTCCCCGTCGAGGTGAGCGACCAGGGGCTGACCGTCGCACCAGAGGCGAACGGTCGTCCGGGGTGGCGCGTTGAGGCGGAAGCCCGCCAGTCCCGCTGAGGGGGCGCTGGCACCTTCCGCGGCCAGGGCGCCCAGGGCCTCGGCGGCGGCCCTGGCGAGGTCGGGTGAGGGCCCGGCGGGCGCTGCCAGCCGGTCCATCCGGGCCTCGATGAAGTCGGTATCGATCCGTCCGGCCAGGAAGTCGGGGTCGTCCAGGCACTTGGCCAGGAATGCCGCATTGGTCTGAAGCGGCCAGGTCTCGACCCCGGCGCAGGCCTCGGCCAGGGCCTCCGTCGCCCCCTCCCGGGTCGGTGCCCAGGCGATCAGCTTGGCGATGAGGGAGTCGTAATGCGGACCCACCTCGTCCCCGGCCTCGACACCAGAATCAATCCGCACGCCCTCGGGCAGGCGCAGGTGCTCCAGCCGGCCTATGGAGGGGATGAAGCCCCGCTCGGGAACCTCTGCGCAGAGCCGCGCCTCCAGGGCCCAGCCGTCCAGGGCGATCTGGTCCTGGGACAGGGGCAGGGGCTCGCCGGCGGCGACCCGGAACTGCCATTCCACCAGGTCCACCCCCGTGACCGCCTCGGTGACGGGATGCTCGACCTGCAGCCGGGTGTTCATCTCCATGAACCAGATGCGATCGGCGCGCAGGCCGTCTCGGGCGTCGGCGATGAACTCCACCGTGCCCGCGCCGACGTAGTCCACCGCCCGTGCGGCGGCGAGGGCCGCAGCGCACACCGCTGCGCGCACCTCATCAGTCATGCCCGGGGCGGGGGCCTCCTCGATCACCTTCTGGCGACGACGCTGCAGGGTGCAGTCGCGCTCGAACAGGTGGACGAGGCCGCCATGGGCATCGCCGAACACCTGGACCTCGATGTGGCGGGGCGCCTCGATGCAGCGTTCCAGCAGGACCCGGTCATCCCCGAAGGCGGCCAGGGCCTCCCGTCGGCAGGCGGCCAGGGCGGCGGCGAAGCCGTCGCCATCGTCCACCCGGCGGATACCGCGACCCCCGCCCCCTGCCGCCGCCTTGATCAGGACCGGCCAGCCCAGGTCCCGGGCAGCGGCGAGGAGGGTCGCCTCGCGGCCGTCATCCCCCTGCCAGCCGGGTGTCACGGCCACGCCGGCGGCGATCATCCGTTCCCGGGCGGAGTCCTTCAGGCCCATGTCCCGGATGGCACCGGGCGAGGGCCCGATCCAGGTCAGACCCGCCGCCTGCACCGACTCGGCGAAGGCTGCGTTCTCGGACAGGAATCCATAGCCCGGATGCACGGCCTCAGCGCCGCTCTCCAGGGCAGCGGCGACCAGGTCGGGAATGGACAGGTAGCTCTCCGCCGCCGCCGCAGGGCCGATGCGCACGGCCCGGTCGGCGTCCCGCACATGGGCGGCGTCGAGGTCGGCGTCCGAACAGACCGCCACCGTCTCGATCCCCAGCCGGCGGGCGGTACGGAAGATCCGGCGGGCGATCTCGCCCCGATTGGCGACAAGGACGGAGCGGAACATGGGCCGGGCCTAGAGTTGGGTAAGGGTCAGGGCAAGGAGAGCCAAGACCAGGACGCCGAAGGTCAGGATACTGCCCGGCCAGAGGATGGAGGTCTTTAGCAGCGCCCCTACCCGGCTGGACCCATAGGCTCCCCGCAGGGTCTGAAACATGTTCACCGGCGTCCAGAAGGCCAGAAAGGTGAACCAGACCGGCCCCAGGCCGCCTGGCAGGATCAGCCCAAACCCATTGGTCAGGAGGGAGAAGGACAGGAGGTTGGAGGCGACCATGACGTGATCATGGACATAGATTCCACGCGTGCCCGCATAGAGGACGGACAAGAGGATCGTCGTGATGGGCAGCATCAGAAAAGCCAGGCGATGCGCCCAGCCGAACAGGACAGTCAGGAAGTAGGCCGGGTTGGCCACAGCCGTCTTCAGGCCTTGCTTGAGCGTCTCCGCCCAAGCCGGATTGAGACCCGGCCCGTCCAGGCGGATGTCCGGGTCATCGCTCTCCAGAAGTTCCGCCAGGGATTTCTGGGCAGCAACCTTTGGCGCTGTTGCCGGCGCGACCGAGGATGAAGCCTTGACCTGCGGCCGCTCCCCGGCCTGCTGCTGGCGGTGGATCGCCGTCTCGGCAGCGAGGATGTACAGCAAGAGGGCCACCAGGAAGGTGCGGAAGGGCGGCGTATGGCGGGCGACCCGCCCCTCGATGAGGTCTCGGGCCAGGATTCCGGGGCGGAGGAACAGCAGCGGCAGGGTGCGGGCCAGCCGACCGTCGAAGTGGAACATGCCCTCGATGGCTTCCCAGGCCAGATGCAGGATACTTCGTTTGCGAAGATCCGCGCTCTGTCCGCAGTCATGGCAGAAGGGGCCCGCCAGCGGCGCGGCGCAGTTGGCGCAAGTCTCAACCCTGTCCCCGCGATGCGCCAGACTCCGGCTCGCCAGGTCCGCCGTCGCCTCCGTGGCGGCAATCTCCAGTTCTGCACCGGTCATGACTGTCCCCAAGGGCCGAGGCCCTACCCCGCCCAGCCCGGGCGGCGCCTTTCAAGGAAGGCCGCCACACCCTCGCGGCCCTCTTCGCTGACCCGGGCCTGGGCGATCCGGCGGGCGGTGTCCTCCATGAGGGCGTGGTCGATCTGGCGCCAGGCGACGGCATCCACCAGGGCCTTGGAGGCCGCGATGGCACCGGGGGCGCAGGCCATGGCCTCACCGGCGATTCGATCCGCGACTGTGGCAAGGTCCGCGGCATCCTCGACCAGTTCGGACACCAGGCCCAGGCGCAGGGCCTCGTCGGCGTCGAAGGTGCGGGCCGAGGCGAACAGGCCCCGGGAGGCCCGCGGGCCGATGGCCCCCACGATGTAGGGGCTGATGGTGGCGGCGATCAGCCCCAGCCGGGCCTCGGAGAAGCCGAACTTCGCCGACCGTTCGGCCACGGCCTGGTCGCAGGCGGCGGCGAGACCGCAGCCCCCGCCCCAGGCACCGCCCTGCACCAGGGCCACTGTCAGGGCCGGGATGTCCCAGAGGGCCTTGAGCATGCGCGCCAGGCCCATGGCGTCGTCGCGGTTCTCGGCCTCGGTCCAGTGGGCGGCGTCGCGCATCCAGTTCAGGTCGGCCCCGGCGGAAAAGACCTTGCCGGCACCGCGCAGGAAGACCACCCGAACGCCCTCGGCAGCCTGCAGGGTCTCGAAGGTCTCG
>CAIWHQ010000236.1 GCA_903912465.1 uncultured Alphaproteobacteria bacterium
GGACGCACCTCTCCCCCGGCCTGACCGGGAAGGATCAGGGGCCGCGGAGATCACTCTCCGCGGCCCCTTTTCTATGCGCCATGAGGCACGGCGGCCGGTCAGCGGATCTGTCGGACGGAACTGATCGCCTCGGCCAGTCCGAACCTGTGAAGGTCGGGCACGTCCCGGTCGAACACCTCGCAGCGTCCACGGAAGTTGGCGTCGGTGCAGACCTCCCAGACCCCGCCTCCGATGATCCTGAGACTGTGCGCGGTATCGTTGAACTGCCGCGGCAGGTTCGAGTATTCCGAGCGTGCCTCGAAGGCTCCGCCGCCGAAGTTCACGGTCGGGAACATGACCAGGGTCGAGGGGCGGTATCCGCCGCCGTTTCCGCCGCCCCAGGGCGGAGGCGGGGGCGGGGGGGGATAACCCGGATAGCCGCCGCCTTGACCGTCTGTCGGACGCAGGGAGCTGACGGCGAAGCCGAGGCCGAAGCGACGCAGGTCCGGGACATCACGGTCAATAATCTGGCAGTTTCCGCGGAAGTTGGCGTCCGAGCAGACCTCCCAGGCGGTTCGGCCGACGACCCGCAGGCTCAGGGCCTTGTCATTGAAGTAGGCGGGGAGGTTCGAGTACTCCCGGTTCGTGTCGAAGGCCTGGCCGCTGAAGTTCAGACCGGAGAACAGGGTGGCCTGGGGCTGGGTGTAGGGCGGTCGTCCGCCATTCGTCCCCCCGTTCCAGCCACCCCCTGAATTCCCCCCAGACCGGCACTCGAGGCGCCCGTCACGGTTGGTGATGTAGGTGCAGTTTCCAACCCTCAGGCTGGTATTGTTCCAGCGCCCGTACCGGTCCTGGCACTGGGCGGTGACAATGGCGTTGGGTCCATACCCCACCGTCGAGACATTCCTACAGGTCTGCCAGTAGTCGCCAGTGGGCGGCGGCGCACCGCGCTCCTGCGCGACTGCGGCCCCGGAAGTGACGCCGAACGCCAGTATGGCGGCGGCGATGAGGCCCGGTAGGCGCATCATTGTGTCTTCTCCCTGATTTCGGGCGCGGCGCTTTAGGCCGAGCGCGCGCATCCTTCAACGACTGGGAGCGCGTAGGCAAGACCGCGCGCCCCTTGCTCCGCAGGGTAGGCGCTGCTAAACGAGCCGGCTCCGGAGAACCGGGCCCGACAAGGGTCCGTTTCCGGCGTGTCCGCGCCCCTCGGGGTCGGAGCACAGGAGTGTAGCTCAGCTGGTAGAGCATCGGTCTCCAAAACCGAGGGCCGGGGGTTCGAGTCCCTCCACTCCTGCCACGGGCTGATTGTTTAGGGTTCGGGCCCCACGGGGTCCGGACGAAAAAGAGAGAGAGTTACGGAACGGCCATGGCCAGGAACAAGGGCTCCAAGCCTCAGGCGATGAAGGAGCGTGCAGCGCGAACCGCTGCGGCTGTCGCGCCGAATTCCGCCCTGGCCACAGGGCCGGCGGGCGCGCCCAAAAAGCGCGTCGGCGCCCTTCAGTTCATGCGTGAGGTTCGCGCCGAGGCGCGCCGGATCACCTGGACCACGCCAAGGGAGACCTGGATCACCTCGGTCTTCGTCGGCATCATGGTCGTGCTGGCGGCGGTCTTCCTGCAATTGGTGGACCTGTTCCTTGGCTGGAGCCTCTCGCTCATTCTCAAGTTCGCAAACGGGGGTTGAGTCTGGTCATGAACACCGAGGCGCCCGTCGCGGCCAATCCGCGCCACAAGTGGTACATCGTCCACGCCTATTCCAACTTCGAGAAGAAGGTGGCGGATGCGATCCGCGAGCAGGCCCGCACGCAGGGCCTGGAGGACAGGTTCTCGGACATCCTCGTGCCGACAGAGGACGTGGTGGAGATCCGCCGCGGCCGGAAGGTCAATGCCGAACGCAAGTTCTTCCCCGGCTACGTCCTGGTGAAGATGGAGCTGACGGACGAGGCCTACCACCTGATCAAGAATACGCCCAAGGTCACAGGCTTCCTGGGCAGCCAGAACAAGCCCCAGCCGGTGTCCGAGCGAGAGGTTGCCCGGATCATCGGTGCCATCGAGGAAGGTGTTGAGCGGCCGAAGCCGACCATCACCTTCGAGATTGGTGAGACCGTTCGGGTCACAGACGGCCCCTTCGCCAGCTTCAATGGCTCGGTGGAACAGGTCGACGAGGATCGCGCTCGCCTGCGCGTGACGGTGTCCATCTTCGGACGCGCCACACCGGTCGAGCTCGAATACGGTCAGGTCGAGAAAGTCGCCTGACCGAAACCTGTCCCCGGGCATTCCGCCGGGGGACTTCAAATCCGTGGGAGGGGAAGCAGGTCTGACCCCGCACCACGGCTCAACCGACCGGGCGTCCGGTCAAAGAGGAGAAAATGGCCAAGAAAATTCTGGGCTATATCAAGCTGCAGGTGCCCGCTGGCGCCGCTACGCCTTCGCCGCCCATCGGGCCGGCCCTGGGCCAGCGCGGCGTCAACATCATGGGCTTCTGCAAGGAGTTCAACGCCCGCACCGAGAAGGAAGTCAAGGGCACGCCCCTGCCGACCATCATCACGGTCTATCAGGACAAATCCTTCACCTTCATCACCAAGACGCCTCCGGCGACGCACTTCATCAAGGAGGCCCTCGGCATCAAGTCCGGGTCGAAGGCCCCCGGCCGCGATGTCGCTGGCAGCATTTCCCGCGCCCAACTGCAGGATATCGCCGAGAAGAAGATGAAGGACCTGAACGCCATCGACATCGAGGCGGCCGCGCGCATCATCGAGGGCTCCGCCCGTTCGATGGGCCTTGAGATTGTGGAGGGCTGACGCATGAGCACCCAGACCAAGCGCAACAAGGCCCGGACCGGCGATCGCCTGTCCGCCCATCCGGTCGACGCGGCCATCCGGCTCGTCAAGGAAAACGCCACGGCCAAGTTCGATGAGAGCATCGAGATCGCCGTCAACCTGGGCGTTGATCCCCGGCACGCCGACCAGCAGGTCCGCGGCGTCGTCAACCTGCCCTCCGGTACGGGCCGTGACGTCCGCGTGGCTGTCATCGCCCGCGACGCCAAGGCCGATGAGGCCACGGCCGCTGGTGCCGAGATCGTGGGCGCTGAAGAGCTCGTCGAGCGTATTCAGGGCGGCTTCATGGACTTCGACCGGGTGATCGCCACCCCCGACATGATGGCCCTCGTGGGTCGTCTGGGTAAGGTCCTGGGCCCCCGCGGCCTGATGCCGAACCCGCGGGTCGGCACGGTGACCCCCAACGTGGGCCAGGCCGTGAAGGACGCCAAGGGCGGAGCCATCGAGTTCCGTACCGAGAAGACCGGCATCATCCACGCCGGCATCGGCAAGGCCAGTTTCACCGACGAGCAGATCGCCGCCAACGTGCACGCTCTGGTCGACGCCCTGAACAAGGCCAAGCCCTCGGGTGCCAAGGGCACCTATATCAAGAAGATCAGCCTGTCCTCGACCATGGGGCCGGGTTTCCGGATCGACACCGGCTCTGTCAGCGCCTGAGGCGCCGGATCTGAGCGGACACGGAATCGGGCGCGGGGGAATGCCTCCGCGCCCTTTTCATTTCTGGGCCGTCGGAGCGACAGGAAAGCGAGGGCTGGGCACATGACCCCGGGACGCGAGACCCCTGGCCCCGTGACGCTTGAGCCCGCACACGACCGCCGCGAGGCGGTGGCGAACCTGTTTCAGTTCTACGTCCACGACTTCGCCGACTTCTGGGAGACCCGGAGGGTGGAACTCCAGGAGGACGGACGCTTTCCGCCCTATCCTTGGCTGGACGCCTTCTGGGCGGATCCGCAAGGGGAGGCCTTGTTGATCCGGGCCGGCGCGGCCCTGGCGGGCTTTGTCCTGATCGACCGCACGGCGCACTCCGGCCAAGACTGCGACTACAGCATGGCCGAGTTTTTCGTCGCGAGGCCCTACCGGCGAGAGGGTGTCGGCCGGGCCGCAGCCCTTGAGGTTCTTGGCGCTCGCCCGGGACTGTGGGAGATCGCTGTCGCCCGCCGAAATGCGCCAGCCCTGACCTTCTGGCGCGCAGTCGCCGCCGACGCAGCCCCTTCGGGCTTCCGCGAACGGGACCAGGACGATGAGCGCTGGAATGGCGCCATCCTGCAGCTTGTCATCCCGGACCGGAGCCCCGTCACCGGCGGTTGAGGCGGAGGGGCCGCCCGACTAGAAGAAGGTTTCTGTGGCCCGGCTGGCCCTTGACGGAGCCGGTCCAAGCCCTGCAGGGACAGGCCCTGCAATCTGGAGGACCACCCCATGAGACGTGCCGCCATCGTCAGCCCGATCCGTACCGCGGTGGGCAAGTTCCAGGGCAGCCTGGCCAGCTTGACGGCCGGCGAGCTGGGCGCCGTCGTCCTGCGCGCCCTCGTGGAGCGCACCGGGGTCGATCCCGGCCGAGTGGACGACGTGATCTTTGCCCAGGGCTACGGTAACGGCGAGGCCCCCTGCATAGCGCGTTGGTCGGCCCTGGCCGCCGACTTCCCGATCTCCGTCCCCGGCTACCAGCTCGACCGCCGCTGCGGTTCGGGACTACAGGCCGTGATCGATGCGGCCATGATGGTCCAGACCGGCGTCGCTGACGTCGTCATCGCCGGCGGCGTCGAGAGCATGAGCAATGTCGAGTACTACTCCCTCGACATGCGCAGCGGGGCCCGCGCCGGCTCGGTGACGATGCACGACCGCCTGGCCCGGGGCCGGGTGATGAGCCAGCCCGTCGAGCGCTTCGGGGTCATCTCCGGCATGATCGAGACCGCCGACAACCTGGCCCGCGACTATCAGATCAGCCGCGAGGAGTGCGACGAATACGCCGCCATGAGCCATCAGCGCGCGGCGGCGGCTTGGGACGCTGGCAAGTTCGACGACGAGCTGGTGCCCGTTTCCGTGAAGCAGAAGAAGGGCGACCCGATCCTGTTCACGAAGGACGAAGGTGTCCGCCCCGACGCCACCGCGGAATCCCTCTCCCAGTTGCGCCCCATCGAAAAGGGAGGCGTGGTCACCGCCGGTAACGCCAGCCAGCAGAACGATGCCGCTGCAGCCTGCCTGGTCGTCGCCGAGGACAAGCTCGCCGAGCTCAACCTCGATCCCATGGGCTGGTTCGTCAGCTGGGCAGCGGCAGGGTGCGATCCCTCGCGCATGGGGATCGGCCCGGTTCCCGCCGTGGAACGACTGTTCGCCCGCACCGGAATGTCCTGGGATGACATCGACCTCGTGGAGCTGAACGAGGCCTTCGCGCCGCAGGTTCTGGCCGTTCTGCGCGGCTGGGGTTGGGATGACCGCGACCGGCTCAATGTGAATGGCTCGGGGATTTCCCTCGGCCATCCTATCGGCGCCACTGGGGGGCGGATCCTCGCCAACCTGCTGCGCGAACTTGACCGCCGGAAGGGTCGCTATGGCCTTGAAACCATGTGCATCGGCGGCGGCCAGGGCATTGCGGCGATCTTCGAGCGCCCCTGACCCCAGGGGTGTCGATGGTGCCGATGCCCTTGCCAGGCGGCGACGCATCGTGTAGCCACCGCGCCTTCTAGAGTTTCGCCCCTCCTTCGGGAGGCGGCGGGTTCGGGGGTCCGCCCCCGATCCTGTCCAAGAACTGCGGGGTCCCGGGGTCGCCGGGACCGTAATCGCCGGGGGAGCCCCTCCGGAGTCGCGGGGAGACGGGAAGATGAGGATGACCGGCCGGCGGCTCGCCGCGGACCGGCGCCGCGGCTTCTCACACGGACAGGTCGTCCAAGGGTCCTTTCGGGCCTGCGGGCGTGCGTACGGCTCCGGGAATAGTCCCGAAGCCGGTTCCGAGTATGGAGACCGCAATGGACCGCGCTCAAAAGCAGGTGGCCATCGAAACGCTCAAGGGCGATTTCGCGGGTGCCGGTGCCGTGGTCGTGACCCACAACCTGGGTCTGACTGTTGCGGAAATGACGGAACTTCGCGGACGTCTCCGCAAGGAAGGCGCCCACTTCAAGGTGGTCAAGAACACCCTGGCCCAGAAGGCCCTGGCCGGATCCCTCGGTGAGGCGGGCGATGCCCTCTTCACGGGTCCCGTCGCCATTGCCTTTGCGCCCGACCCGGTGACTGCCGCCAAGGTGGCCAGCCAGTTCGCGAAGGAAAACGACAAGCTCGCCATCCGTGGCGGGTTCATGGGCGAGACCATTCTGGACGTCGCCGGCGTGGGGGCCCTGGCCATCCTGCCGTCGCTGGATCAGCTCCGGTCCAAGCTCATCGGACTCGTGCAGGCGCCTGCGACCAAGGTCGCCGGCGTGCTTCAGGCTCCGGCCGGCCAGCTCGCTCGTGTCTTTGGCGCCTATGCCGCCAAGGATGCCGCCTGACCGTCACTTTCCGAAAATATCCTCATCCCCTGATCCCAAGGAAACCTACCCATGTCCAAGCTTGAAAAGCTGGTTGAAGACCTCTCCGCCCTGACCGTCCTGGAAGCCGCCGAGCTCTCCAAGCTGCTCGAAGAAAAGTGGGGCGTCTCCGCCGCGGCTCCCGTCGCCGTTGCCGCCGCAGCACCGGGCGCCGGCGCTCCCGCCGAAGCCGTCGAAGAGCAAACCGAGTTCACCGTCGTCCTGACCGCTGGCGGCGACAAGAAGATCAACGTCATCAAGGAAGTCCGCGGCGTCCGTCCGGACCTTGGCCTGAAGGAAGCCAAGGACCTGGTGGAAGGCGCGCCCCAGAACGTGGTCGAGAACGTTTCCAAGCAGCAGGCCGAAGAGGTCAAGAAGAAGCTCGAGGAAGCCGGCGCCAGCGTCCAGATCAAGTAGTCGGACGGCGCCATTTCGCGTCACTACAGGCGGGCCCGGGGATCACCCCGGGCCCGTTTTGCGTCCGAGTGCCGAGAGGCCGAGGGCGATGAGATCCTCCTCCGGGGCGGTCAGCACGGTCCGGCGGCCTGCGGGTCGGTCGGTCTCGGGCATTCCGTTGAGCGTCCAGGCAAGGCTCTCTCCGGTCCGGCGATTCCAGAACAGGCCGGTCATCCAGCCATAGGCGTCGCCGAGATGACCACGCCAGTCAGCGGAATCCTGGCCGAAGAAGGCGTCGCCTTCCGGGCCGCGCTTGCCGGTGAGGACCTGGACGCCCAGGCCATAGGCCTGGAAGACGCCATCCTCGTTATCTGCGCCCCCGGGGCCCATCCGCCAGGCGGGAACCTCCATCTTGGGCAGGGGGCCGGGGTCGGCGAGGAAGAGCCTGGCCAGCCTGTCCATGCCTTCAAGGCTGATCCGAAGTCCGCCCTGGGGCGAGAAGACGAAGCCGTTTTCGCCTGGCGGAATGTCGGAATCCTTCAGTCCGGGGCGTTCCTCTGCCGCCAGGAAGGCTGGTGTCGGCCAAGGCGGAGGGGCGGCGTCGACCTGGGGCGCCCAGGCCCCGCCTTCCCATCTCAGCCCCGGGGCCGCCTGCGACCTTGCCCGGGCGGTCACCCCGCTCCAGTTGTAGCCGGCGTCGATACCCGCAGGGCCGAACAAACGCTCGTGCATCAGCCGGTCAAAGCGCAGGCCGGTAACCTGCTCTGCCCACTGGGCGAGAAGGGCGAAGTTGACGTCGGCGTAACCGAACCGCGCGCCCGGCGGAAAGGCGTCAGGTCCGAACCAGGCCCCCGCGTCATAGCTGCGCGCGCCGGGCGTGAAGGCCTGGGCCAGACTCCGTCCGGCGGGAACCGGATAGCTGGGGCCGTTCCGAAGACCGCTGGTGTGGGACAGAAGGTGGTGCAGTCGGATCGGCTGGTCTGGCCAGGCAGGTCGCCGAAGACGAAAGCCGAGGTGATCGGAGACATCCGCTTCCAGGCCGTTCGGCAGCGCCTCTGCGATCGGCACGATAACTCGGGCCGCGATCATCTTGGAGACGGAAGCGATCCGGAAAGGACGGTCCAACCGGAAGGCGCGGCCATCTCCAGCCTCGCCGCGGACCCAGGTGAACCGCGTCAGGGGCGATGACGCGATGATCCCGCTGCAGGGGCCAAAGCTGGGTCCGGGGGGACCTGCCATGGCGGGCGCCTTGCCCAGGCTCGCGGCCACGCCTGCGGCGCCCACCGCCGCGATCAAGCGCCGGGAGGGGAGGGCATCCGCAGCGCGTTGGCGGGTGTCCCAGGAACTGCGGCCGAATTCTTTCTCTGGCATCTTCCCTTTCTTCTCACGATCGCCTATTCCCCGCCATTCGTGAATCCACTGGCCCTCGCCAGCCGTTTTGCGCGCCTATGTTCCGAGGCACGGCATTTCGCCCTCCCGCCGTGCGAGGGA
>CAIWHQ010000237.1 GCA_903912465.1 uncultured Alphaproteobacteria bacterium
AGCCCTGAGCTGTCCACCTACGGCGCCTTCGAGGCCGCCCGCGCCCGCCTGGACCCGGAGGCCCGGGCCGCGTCCATGACGGCCTATGTCGAGAACCCCTACGATGGTGCCACGCCGGCTGGGGTGGTGAGGGCCCTGGCTGCGCTCCAGCGGGGCGAACTCCTGTCTGAGGCGTCCACCCGGTTCGTCCTCGACACTCTCGGCCGGACGACCACGGGCCCGATGCGGCTCCGCGGCGGCCTGGCGCCGGGCTGGCATGCCGCCCACAAGACGGGAACCGGCCAGGACTTCCGGGGCGAGACCTTCGGGTTGAACGATGTGGGCCTGGTCACGGCGCCGGACGGACGGACCTATGCCGTGGCGGTCCTTGCCCCCCAGGTCCCCAAGGGCGCGCCGGATCGCCTCCAGGTCTTCCAGAAGGTATCGTCGACCATCGTCGATCACTGGCGCGGCGGACAGGCCCCGGCCTTCGACTCCGCCTCCACCTCCAGGGCCGACTGACCGCCCTGCGCGTTGACTCGGCGGGGTGCGTCTGTATAAGAGCCCGCTTCCGTCCGCGGGCTTCCCTGCGGGCGCAGGTTTCATTTCTATTTCTTCGGGACGCCAATCATGTACGCGGTGATCAGGACCGGCGGCAAACAGTACCGGGTCGAACCTGGCGACGTGCTGGTGGTCGAAAAGCTGGGTGGCGAGCCCGGGGCCGACGTGGCCTTCTCTGACGTCCTCATGCTGGGCGACGGCACGGCCGTCACCATCGGCGCGCCGGTCGTCGAGGGCGCTGCGGTCAACGCCACCCTGATCGAGACCCGCAAGGGTGAGAAGGTCCGGATCTTCAAGAAGACCCGCCGCAAGGGCTATCGTCGTACCCGGGGCCATCGCCAGCCCGAGACGGTCCTGCGCGTGACGTCCATCACGGGTGCGGGCAAGACGACAGCCTGGGATGGCGTGGTCGACCTGACCCCCAAGGCCCTGCTGGACGCCAAGGCCCGCAACCTGAAGGCCGTTGTCGCCTCTCTGGAAGCTGCGGCGCCCGCCGCCGCCCCGGTGGAGGCTCCGGTGAAGGCCAAGGCTCCGGCCAAGGCCAAGGCCGCCCCGGTGGCGGCTGCGGAAGCGGCGCCTGCCGAGAAGCCTGCCGCCAAGAAGGCCGCGCCCAAGAAGGCCGCTGCCAAGAAGACCGACGCCGAATAAGCGTCGGAACCCAAGTTTCAGGAGGCCCCCATGGCTCACAAAAAATCCGGTGGTTCCTCGCGCAACGGGCGCGACTCGGCGGGCCGCCGCCTCGGCGTGAAGAAGTTCGGTGGTGAAGCGGTCCTGGCCGGCAACATCATCATCCGCCAGCGTGGCACCAAGTTCTTCCCGGGCGACAATGTCGGCATGGGCAAGGACCACACCCTCTTCGCGACCGCCCATGGCGCCGTGAAGTTCGTCACCAAGCGTGACGACCGCACCTACGTCTGCGTGGAAAACGCAGTCGGCTGACGCGGACCCTCCCACGGTCCGCCTGCCTGGCGGACCGGAGCACCTCCCGAAGCGGGGAGCCCGGACGCCGGGCTCCCCGTTTTCGTATCAGGCCCCCGGCAGAGGGGCCGGGAGGTTCCCGAAATGCGCCCCGTCCAGTTCGACTCCATCCTCGAGACACCGCGCCTGCGCCTGCGCGCGCCCTGTCGCTCGGATGCCGCGCGGATCGCCGCCCTGTGCGCCGACTTCGAGGTGGCCCGCACGACCGCCCGGCTTCCGCACCCCTACGCCCTGGAGGACGCCGAGGCCTTCCTCGCCTCCGGCGACGGTCTCGACCCCGCCCGAGAGGCGCGGTTCGCGCTGGATCATCCCGCCGAGGGCCTGGTGGGTTTCCTGTCCTTCTTCGGCGAGCCCGCCCCGGGTTCCGAGATCGGCTACTGGCTGGGTCGCCCCTACTGGGGCGCTGGACTGATGACCGAGGCCGTGAAGGCGGCCCTGGCCTGGGCCGCCCGGGACTGGGGCCGCACCTACGTCCGCGCCTGGCGGCTGGACGAGAACCCGGCCTCGGACGCGGTCCTGGTCAAGGCGGGCTTCCTTTACACCGGCGAACGTCGCCAGACCCTCGTGACCTCCCGCGGTGAGGCCCTGCCTTCCCGTGGGATGATCTGGCTGGCCTGATTTTGCCAGCGGGACATGCTAGGGCGATGCCATGAAGTTTCTCGACCAGTGCAAGATCTACATCCGCTCGGGCAACGGGGGCGGCGGTGCCGTGTCCTTCCGGCGCGAGAAGTACATCGAGTACGGTGGCCCGGACGGCGGTGACGGCGGCCGGGGCGGGGATGTCTGGATCGAGGCGGTGGACGGGCTGAACACCCTGATCGACTTCCGCTATAGCCAGCATTTCAAGGCCGGCACCGGCATCCACGGCATGGGGCGCAACCGCCATGGCGCAGCGGGCGAGGACGTGGTCCTCAGGGTTCCCGTCGGCACGGAGGTGCTGGATGAGGACCGGGAGACCCTGATCGTCGATCTCGACCACCCTGGCCAGCGCGTCCTCCTGGCCAAGGGCGGCAATGGCGGCTGGGGCAATGACCGTTTCAAGGGCCCGATCAACCAGGCCCCCTACCACGCCAACCCTGGCCAGGACGGGGAGGAACTCTGGATCTGGCTGAGGCTGAAGCTGATCGCCGATGTCGGCCTCGCCGGCCTGCCCAACGCCGGCAAGTCCACCTTCCTGGCGGCGGCCAGCGCGGCGCGGCCCAAGGTCGCCGACTACCCCTTCACCACCCTTGCGCCCAACCTCGGCATTGTCGACCTGTCGCCGGAAGAGCGCTTCGTCATGGCCGACATCCCCGGCCTGATCGAGGGTGCCTCTGAAGGTGCC
>CAIWHQ010000238.1 GCA_903912465.1 uncultured Alphaproteobacteria bacterium
ATCATCTTCGACCCCAACATCTTTGCGGTCGCCACCGGGATCGACGAGCACGACAACTATGCCGTCGACTTCATTGAGGCGACGCGCTGGATCAAGGCCAACCTGCCGAATGCCCGGGTCTCCGGCGGCGTCTCCAACGTCTCGTTCAGCTTCCGGGGCAACGAGCCCGTGCGGCGGGCGATCCACGGGGTCTTCCTCTATCACGCCATCGCCGCGGGCCTGGACATGGGCATCGTCAACGCCGGCGACCTGCCCGTCTACGACGACATTCCCTCCGACCTGCGCGAGGCGGTGGAGGACGTCATCCTCAACCGGCCCCGGCGCCAACCTGCCCTGTCCAACACCGAGCGTCTGGTGGAGCTGGCGCCGACCTTCAAAGGCGGGAAGTCCGAAGCGAAGGGCCCGGACCTCGCCTGGCGCGAGGCGCCCGTGGCCGAGCGGCTGGCCCACGCCCTGATCCACGGGGTCACCGACTACATCGAGACGGACGTGGAAGAGGCCCGGCTGGCGGCGGGGCGTCCCCTGGAGGTCATCGAAGGCCCCCTGATGGACGGCATGAACCGGGTTGGCGACCTGTTCGGCGCGGGCAAGATGTTCCTGCCGCAGGTGGTGAAATCCGCGCGGGTGATGAAACAGGCCGTGGCCTGGCTCCTGCCCTTCATGGAGACCGAGAGCGCCGGCCAGGAGCGCAAGAGCGCGGGCCGGATCCTCATGGCCACCGTCAAGGGTGACGTTCACGACATCGGCAAGAACATCGTCGGCGTGGTCCTGCAGTGCAACAACTACGAGGTCTTCGACCTCGGCGTCATGGTCCCGGCCGACCGGATCCTCGATGAGGCCGTGCGCCTGAGGGTGGACATGGTCGGCCTGTCGGGCCTGATCACCCCCAGCCTGGACGAGATGGTCTTCGTCGCCTCGGAGATGCAGCGGCGGGGCTTCCACATGCCCCTGCTGATCGGCGGTGCCACCACCTCCAAGACCCACACGGCGGTGAAGATCGCCCCGGCCTACCCCTCAGGCTCCACCACCTATGTCCTCGACGCCAGCCGGGCAGTAGGCGTGGTCTCGGCCCTGCTCTCGCCCACCGAGCACGACCGTTTCACCGCCGAGACCACGGCCGAGTACGCCCGGGTCCGCGAACAGTTCGAGCGCAGCCAGGACAACCGGGGCCGGATGAGCCTGGCCGACGCCCGTCGGCGCGCCTTCGTCACCGACTGGAGCCGGAACACCCCGTCTCGGCCCTCCTTCACGGGCCTGCGGACCTTCGAGGACTGGGACCTGACGGACCTGGCCGAGCACATCGACTGGACGCCTTTCTTCGCCAGCTGGCAGCTCTTTGGACGGTTCCCGGCCATCCTCGAGGATGACGTTGTCGGCCAGGCCGCCCGCGACCTCTATGCTGACGGCCGGCGGATGCTCGACCGGATGATCCAGGGCCGCTGGCTGACCGCCAAGGCGACCGTGGGCTTCTGGCCGGCCCAGGCCGATGGCGACGACATCCTGGTCTATGCCGACGAGACCCGCGCGGAGGTCGCCGGTTGCTTCCACACCCTGCGCCAGCAGATGGTCCGCAATGACGGCGAGCGGGCGAACCTGGCGCTCTCCGACTTCATCGCCCCGGTCGGCGGCCCGCCGGACTGGCTGGGCGGCTTCGCCGTCACCGCCGGGCACGGCGAGATCGAGATGGCCGAGCGTTTCCGCCGGGACGGCGACGACTACTCCGCCATCCTCGCCACCTCCCTGGCCGACCGCCTGGCGGAGGCCCTGGCCGAGGCCCTGCACCGCAAGGTCCGTACCGAGCTCTGGGGCTACGCCTCGGACGAGGTCTTCGACCTGGAATTCCTGATCGGCGAGAAGTACCGGGGAATCCGGCCGGCGGCGGGCTATCCTGCCCAGCCGGACCACACCGAGAAGGCCGAGCTTTTCCGGCTCCTCGAGGCAACGCCCCGGACGGGGATCACCCTGACCGAGAGCTTTGCCATGGACCCGCCCTCCAGCGTGTCCGGCCTCTACTTCAGCCATCCGGACAGCCACTACTTCGGCGTCGGCCGGATCGACCGCGACCAGGTGGAGGACTACGCCCGTCGCAAGGGTTGGGACCTCGCCACCGCCGAACGCTGGTTGGCGCCGATCCTCAGCTACGCCCCGGCGGGGTGAAGGTGGCGGCGGTGGGAGACCAGGGCTGGAAATCAGGACGCTGCCTACGTGCCGGCAATACCTGTAGCGCTCGCTACACCCTCTCTTCGCTGGCACCGGGTCATAGAAAATCGCCGAAATCCGACTCGACATAGACGGGTCACAGGCCGGGAACCCTGGGGGACAGATCCGTGAGCATTGGATGGAAGCAGCTGGTCGCAATGTTGGCTCTGCGCCACCAGCCCGCTGGCCCGGGCGCGGCTTCCCTCTTGAGGCTGAAACCCGCCGAGCCGATCAGCCAGCTTCCGCCAACGGATACTCGCCGATCAGCCGGTCCGCCGGTATCCGCCAGGCCGCATGGAGTTTGCGCACCATGGCGAGGGTCAGTGGCCGCTGACGCTTGAGCACTTCCGTCGCCCGGTTGCGACCGATCACTTCGCCGAGGTCGCTGAGGGACCGCCCATTGAGCTCCATCTCCGCCCGAAGGGTTTCGACGGGATCAAGGGTCTCCAGCGGCCATCGGCGCGCCTCATAGGCGTCCACCAGGGTCGCAAGGACGTCCAGGCGGTTAAAGGCCTCGGATCCCGGTTTTGCATCCCAGAGCCGCTCGATCTCTACGACGGCAGTCTGATGATCCTCGTCCGTTCGAATCGGAAAGATTTCCATGTCCCGCTCCTCAGAACTGGCTGACCGTCAGCGCATCGACGGCGTCGTATTGCGCGTGGGTCCCAATGAACTTCACGAAGGCGATCTGTGCATCAAACCTGAAGGCAGCGATCAGGCGATAGCGCCCTCCTGCCACCTCAAAGCGTACCCTCTCGGCGTTCAGCACCTTGGCCTTGGAGAAGGCCGCCTGGATTTCCGCCGGGCTGGTCCAACCAGACCGGGTGACAATTGACGCCCAGTGCTCAAGCGACGCCCGGGCATCCGGGTGCCGTCCACTGAAGGCCACAAGGGTGGAGCGAGCAATCAGCCTCACCACGCGAGGCTATCGAATCCCCGCTCTGGGAACAAGCAGAATTCCCAATTCGGGAACAAGAAACGGAAGACGCCTCCTGCGGCGGCTATCCCCCTACCGCGAGAACTTCTGGAACTTGATCCGGTGGGGGATGAGGCTGTCGGCGCCCAGGCGGCGCTTCTTGTCCTCTTCGTAGGCCTCGAAGTTGCCCTCGAACCATTCGACGTGGCTGTCGCCCTCGAAGGCCAGGATGTGAGTGGCGAGGCGGTCAAGGAACCAGCGGTCGTGGCTGATGATCACCGCGCAGCCGGCGAACTCCTCCAGGGCCTCCTCGAGGTTCTGCAGGGTCTCGATATCCAGGTCGTTTGTGGGCTCGTCCAGGAGGATGACATTGCCGCCGGTGGTCAGGGTCTTGGCCAGGTGGACGCGGTTGCGCTCACCGCCCGACAGCTGGCCGACCTTCTTCTGCTGGTCGCCGCCCTTGAAGTTGAAGGAGCCCACATAGGCCCGGGTGTTGATCTCGCGCTTGCCGACCGCAAGGACGTCGAGGCCGCCGGAGACCTCCTGCCAGACGGTCTTGTTGGGATCCAGGGCGTCCCGGCTCTGATCCACATAGGCCAGTTTGACCGTCTCGCCGAGGCGGAAGGTCCCCTCGTCCGGCTGCTCCTGGCCGGTGATGATCCGGAAAAGGGTCGACTTGCCGGCGCCGTTAGGCCCGATCACGCCGACGATCCCGTTGGGCGGCAGCTTGAAGGAGAGGTCCTTGAACAGGACCTTGTCGCCGTAGGACTTCGTCAGGTGGGAGGCCTCCAGCACGAGGTTTCCAAGGCGCGGGCCGGGCGGGATCTGGATGGCGGCGAAGCTCTGGGCGTGGCGGGAGCTCTCCTGCTCGGCGACCATGCGGTCGTAGGCGGCAAGGCGGGCCTTGGACTTGGCCTGGCGGGCCTTGGCACCCGACCGCACCCATTCCAGCTCGCGGGTCATGGCGCGCTGGCGAGCCTCGCTCTCGGACTGCTCCTGGACGATGCGCTTGGTCTTCTGCTCCAGCCAGCCGGAGTAGTTGCCCTCGTAGGGGATACCCTTTCCGCGGTCGAGCTCCAGGGTCCACTTGGTCACCTGGTCCAGGAAGTAACGGTCGTGGGTCACCAGGATGACGCAACCCGGGAAGGCCTCCAGGTGGTGCTGAAGCCAGGCCACGCTCTCGGCGTCGAGGTGGTTGGTGGGCTCGTCCAGCAGCAGCATGTCGGGCTTCGAGAGCAAGAGCCGCGCCAGGGCGATCCGGCGCTTTTCCCCCCCAGAGAGGTTTTCCACGCTCCAGTCGTCCGGCGGGCAGCGCAGGGCGTCCATGGCCATCTCGACCTTGGAGTCGATGTCCCACATGTCGCCAGCGTCGATCTGCTCCTGGAGGGTGGTCATCTCCTCCATGAGCTCGTCGGTGTAGTCCTCGCCCAGCTGGCCGGCGACCTCGTTGAACCGGGCGACAAGGCGCTTTTCCTCACACCAGGATTCCACATTCTGGCGGACGTTGAGGGCTGTATCGAGCTGGGGTTCCTGCTCCAGGTAGCCCATCTTCACGCCATCGGCCGCCTTGGCCTCGCCGTTGAACTCCTTGTCCAGGCCGGCCAGGATCTTGAGCAGGGTCGACTTACCCGACCCGTTGACCCCGACCACCCCGATCTTCGCGTCCGGGTAGAAGGACAGCCAGATGTTCTCGAACACCTTCTTGCCGCCGGGATAGACCTTGGTCAGGCCCTGCATCTGGAAAATGTATTGCTGCGCCATGGGGCTTGCGGGCTCGCGGATCGAGGAATGGGAAGGCCCGCCAGATAGCCCTCCGGCGGAACGGGCGCAATGGGTGGGGACTGTCAGGGGACTGTCACCCAAGGGTCGCGGATGTGTCGCAGGCACTGCCTAGGTTCCGCACGACTCGGCCGACTGAACGGCCGGAATCGGGGATCATCATGAAATCAGCTCTTATCTCGGGCGCATCCGCCCTCGCCCTCCTTCTCGCCGCGACCTCTGCATCCGCTGCAGACGAGGTGACCGGGGTCGAGGAACTCATCGTCTACGGTAAGGGCGAGAGCCGTCAGGTCCAGGCCCTGACCGTCGAGGAGATCGCGCGGGCGGCACCGGGCTCCAGCCCGATCAAGATGGTCGAGAAACTGCCAGGCGTGAACTTCCAGGCCGCCGACGCCTTCGGCGCCTATGAGTGGTCGACGCGCATCTCCATCCGGGCCTTCAACCAGAACCAGCTGGGCTTCACCCTCGACGGGGTCCCGCTGGGCGACATGAGCTATGGCAACCACAACGGCCTGCACATCAGCCGCGCCATCTCCACCGAGGACCTGGCCGGCGTGGAGCTGGCCCAGGGCTCCGGCGCGCTCAGCGTCGCCTCGACCTCAAACCTCGGCGGCGCGCTGAAGTTCACCAGCCGCACACCCTCTTCCGACCTGGGCGCTGATGTGGCGGTGACCGCGGGGTCAAGCTCCATGCTCCGCGTCTTCCTGCGCGCTGACACCGGCGAACTGCCCGGCGGCGGGCGGGGCTCCATCAGCTATGCCGACCAGAAGGCTGACAAGTGGAAGGGCCAGGGCGAGCAGAAGCAGAAGCAGATCGACCTGAAGTTCGTCCAGCCGATCGGCGACTTCACGATCACCGCCTTCTACAACTATTCCGAGCGCCGCGAGAACGATTACCAGGACCTGTCCCTGGACATGATCTCGCGCCTGGGCTCCGATTGGGACAACAATACCGGCCGCTGGGCCGAGGCCGTCCAGATCGCCCGCGCCTACCAGACTGCCTCCAACTACGCCGGACCGAACCCCATCCTCGACGGGAACGGCTGCTACACAGGCTCCGGTGCCAACCCCTATCCGGGCAAGGTGAAGTGCGTCGATGACACCTACTACGACGCCTCCGGCCTGCGCGACGACAACCTCTGGGCCGTCAGCGCCGCCGGCCCGGTGGCCGGGATCGACCTGACTGCAACGGTCTATGGCCACACGAACGACGGCCAGGGGATCTGGTACACGCCCTATGTGGCTTCCCCGAACAACAACGTCCCCGGCGCGACCAGCCAGAACGCTCCGATCTCCACCCGGACCACCGAATACTCCATCGACCGGATGGGCCTGATCCTTGGTGCCGGGTTCGAGTTCGGCACCCACCGCATCTCGGTCGGGGGATGGCTGGAGTCCAATGAATTCAGCCAGTCGCGTCGCTTCTACGGCCAGAACCTGGCCTCGCCCTCGTCTTCGCTCAGCTTCTTCTCCGGGCCCTTCTTCACCCAATGGTCGGGCGACTTCGAGACCGACACCCGGACCTTCTACCTTGAGGACACCTGGACCGTTTCCGACCAGCTGAAGGTCAACTTCGGCTTCAAGTCGGTCAGCGTCGAAAGCAGCACGGTGACGGTGGTCGGTTCGCCAGTGATCAATGGATCGATCACTTCCGAGGAGACCTTCCTTCCCCAGGCAGGCTTCACCTGGGCCCTTTCCGACGACAGCGAACTCTTCGCGAGCTATGCGAAGAACATGCGGGCCTTCGCGGCGGCAAGGACCGGCCTGTCGCCCTTCGCCACGACCCAGCCCGGGTTCGACGCCATCCGGGACAAGCTCCAGCCGGAGACGTCGCAGACCTTCGAAGGTGGCTGGCGTTACCGTTCCGGCGGCTTTCAGGGTGTGGCGGCTCTGTACTACGTCAAGTTCGACGACCGCCTGATCGGCACCTCCGCCGGCGCAGGAATCGTCGGCAGCCCGACCATTCTCTCCAATGCGGGCAGCGTGACAGCCCAGGGCTTCGAGGCGGCGGGAACCTTCGAGCTGAACGACGACTGGAGCCTCTTCGGTTCCTACGCCTACAACGACAGCACCTACGACGACGATATCCGCACCGCCGCCGGCGTGGTGACCCAGGCGATCAGCGGCAAGACCACGGTCGATTCTCCCCAACATCTCCTGAACGGTGAAGTCAGCTTCGACCGGGATGGCTGGTTCGCCGCCCTGAACGTCCACTATGTCTCGGAGCGGTACTTCACCTACACCAACGACAAGTCCGTCCCGTCCACGACGACGGCGGACCTGTCCTTTGGCTACCGCTTCCAGGGCGAGGGCCTGACCGAGGGCCTGGAGATCCAGGCCAACGTGACGAACCTGACGGACGAGGACTACGTCTCGACCATCGGCTCCAACGGTTTCGGCTATGCGGGTGACAACCAGACCCTGCTGACCGCCGCCCCGCGCCAGGCCTTCATCACCGTGCGCAAGCGGTTCTGATCCTTTTCCCGAGGCAACCCCGACTGGCCCCGCCTTCAACGGCGGGGCCTCTTTTTTGTCTTAGGGATTTTGCGTGAGACCGAATTCACGCTGTCTCCGAAGATAACGCGTGGCCGATAATCGTCCCCGATTCCCCGCGAGATTCATCGGATGGGGAGGCCACTCTTCGATTGACACCCTCTTTTCACGGGGGTTCAGTAACCAAGTAGGCTTCAGTACAGACTCGCTACGAAACCGACCTGCCTCGATATGTTGGGCGAGTTGGAGCTTGAGTACCAAGTGTATTGTACGCATTTTCCTGCCCTTCCGGGAATGTGCGTGACGACAACGCCTGGCGTCGGCTTGGCCAGAAACCCCGCCGCGTTGATCATATCGAAACCGTTCTCCAGGAGCGCCAGATGAAGCTTCGCCTAATATTGGCAGTCCAGTTTTCTGTCATTTTGTTCTGTATATCCTTATTTAACCAAGCTCTTGCGCAAACGTCTTGCCCTAATTCACTTGTACTCAAAAATGAAGATGTCCCTCTTTCATTGATCGATAATTGGTCTGATCTTCGGTCTGAAGGAATCGCGAACGGTAATTATAATCGTAGTAATTTTTTAGAAGCCAGGAAATTAACGCTCGACGAGTTGCGCGAACTCTTTTCAGCTAATTTAACTGGACCTAAAGGTGACGAACTTTACGCACAAGCAGCTAGCTTCTTCGACTGTCACTTGGCTAACGACCCTCTTCTGGCCGACGGCGCAACAGCCACGAGCAAGCTGGCCGAAGGTGGGGCCAGCGCGGCTCAGGGTGCCAGTGTCGGAAATGACGGCGGCAGCCTCAATAGAGAGACAGACTCGTCAAGGATGCGCAAAGTCCACAACCCCGCCGCGGACGCAAAAGGTTGTGTGAAGATGATCCAAACAAGCTCCTCGACAACGGTGCGTATCAGCGGAAATTTCAGTTTTACCAACGAATGTAACAGCGCGGTGGAGATCTTCTGGTGCTTCCCCAAGCCCGACGGCCGATGCGGGAGCGGGGGTACCTGGACAGTCAGCGCCGGGAGAGGCTGGCCCGTAATGGATAACGAAGCATCGATTAGGTGGGGCGCCTGCCGAGGCAGAGATGGCGGCGGCTGGAACAGAGGCGCAGAGGGAGCAACATATACCTGCCATTTGCTCACTTGGTAGACATCCAAACGCCGGATTAGACAGAAACCTCGCCGCCTTGATCATATCGAAACCGTTCTCCCGGAGCATAAGATGAAAACTTGTCTCAGATTTGTACTGCACCTTGCTGCTATTTTGATTGGGCTATCCTTGTTTGATCAGGCTCATGCGAAATCAACTTGTCCTGAAAATTTCGTCGTTGATGGTACCGACATGACCTGGTCAGAGACGAAAAGGATCTTGATAGAAATTGGCGAGTACACTAGGGGTGACCTTATCGAAGCGAGGAGGGGATGGACACAAAATGAACAAACTAATATAAAATGGGATCCAGAGAATGCTAGTATTTACCGCGAATCCATGAGGGGTATGCAGGAGGTTATTGACTGTCACTTGGCTAACGACCCTCTTCTGGCCGAAGGCGCAACAGCCACGAGCAAGCTGGCCGAAGGCGAGGCCAGCGCGGCTCAGGACACCAGTTCCGGGAACGACAAACTGACGGGCTGCGAGGCGTCGGAGGAGGCTGCGCTCGCCTGCTTCAACCGGGACATGGAGGCCGTCCAGGCCAGGCATCCAATGCCCGGAGCCGCCGCAGGATCGGCCGCAGGATCACGGGCGATCTATCAATGGACCTACGCTTACGCAACAGAAGGGCTCAAGATCCTTCTCGGGTACCAGACAGCGCTCGGTTCAAAATATCGAGCGAACTACGACGCGCTGATCGGCGCCCAGAAAACGGGACGAGAAGGCTGCAACAAGCTGTCCACCACAAGCGACGACTGCCCAGCTGTCTATCCCTGATAGATTAGGATCAGGGCCCGCCCCCCGGCGTGACCCTCCGGCTTGCACAGTCCGGTGAGCCCTGTACCTCTTGGGGATGAATTTCGGCAGGAGCCACCGGATGCCCTCCCCCAGACTGATCCGAGCCGTTGCGGTCCTGACCTTCGGGCTGGTTCTGCAGGCCTGCGCCGGAAAGGCGCCACCGGCCCTCTCACTCATGCCTGCGCCAGACGCCTTTGACAGCGGCGCCTTCGACCGGGCGGCGGATGATCGCCCGGTGGGCGACATCCCCGACGGCGGCATCCTTTACGCCACCGGTCGGCAGAAGAGCGCAGGCAACGCGCCGGGGGACTTCTACACCACCGAGCGCAGCCTTGTGGTGCACCTGGGTGAAGCGCAGGTCAGGGTCAGCAATCCCGCCATCACCTGGCGGCAGGCGCGGGAATTGGCCCTGCTCAAGAACCAGTCCAAGGACTATCCGATTGTGGTCTCCGGGGTCACGGAGTACGGCCTCCTCAACCGGTCCGTGACGCCCTACGTGGACCCGGGCCAGCAGGCTGCCCCGCCAGCCCAGGCAACGGCCAGGTTCGCCGCCGAGGTCAACCGCAGGCTGGAGCGCACCCGCCAGAAGGACGTCTACATCTATGTCCATGGCTACAAGGTGGCCTTCGACAACCCCGTCCTGGTGGCGGCCGAGATGTGGCACTTCATGGGCTATGAGGGGGTTTTCGTCGCCTATTCCTGGCCATCGACCCCCGAGGCGACGGCCTATGTGGGTGATGTCGACACCGCCATGGGGATGGCCCGTAATCTTCGGGAACTTGTCCACATGCTGGAGACCGACACGACTGCCGAGCGGATCCACATCATCGGCTACAGCGCCGGTACCCGCCTGGTGGCCCGGACCCTGGAGCAGATGGCCCTCCTGAACCGCGGCCAGGGAACAGGCGGGGAGCGCTATGGCGCCAAGCTGGAGAACGTCTTCCTGATCTCGAGCGACGTCGACCGGTCGGTCTTCGGTGCCTATCTGGCCGACGGCGCCCTGGATGTCTCGCGGCACCTGATCATCTACGCCTCGAAACAGGACCAGGCCCTGCAGATCTCCGAGAAGATCACGGGGCACGAGCGACTTGGGGAAGCCCTGCCCCCCGACCAGGTCCCGGCACCCTTCGCCAACCTGCTGAAGAGCCGCCCGGACCGGGTTTCCTACATTGACGTCTCCGCCGCTCCGGACATCTCATCCGGGAACGGGCACGGCTATTTCCGCGGCAGTCCCTGGGTGTCCAGCGACCTCATGATCAGGCTGATGTACCGCCTGCCTCCAGAGGTCCGGGGCCTGGTTCGGGACCCGAAGACCGGCATCCTTTCATTCCCAACGGACTACGACCAGAGAATGAAACGCGCACTGCAGGACCTGAAGTCGGGGCGTCCGTCGGGGTCCTGACAGGCTTCAGGGCGTGACGCAGTTCCGGGTGACGGCGAGGATGTCGAGAAGCCCGGCATTGGCCGCGAGGGCGATCGTCGCAATGGCCAGGATGATGGCAACGGCGCGAATCCAGCGGCGGCGTTCCGGGCGTACCAGCCAGACCAGAATCCGACCCGGCGCCGTAGATTCCGATCCGGGTGTGGCGGGGTGGAGGACTGGCCAGGACTGGGAAATGTCCACCATGTCCCGGGCCAGGAGCACCAGCGCGAAGGCGGCAACGAACCCGACCTGAAGCCCGACCTCACCCCGCGCCGGGCAGACTTCCCCGGCAGCGCGGAACAGGTGGTAGATGATGAAGAGCAGCAGCATGCAGGTGCTGTTGAGAAGCAGCCAGAAGACCCGGAGCGCATCCATGCGCGAGTCCACAGGATCGGGAGCCTCGCCGCTGGCCAGCCTGCGCCGGGGGCCGGGCCAGGACAGAAACAGGGTGTTGGACACAAGGAAGAGAGAGGCGGCCAACACGTACCAGGTAAAGCCGACCTGCCGGAAAGGCACCGCCCCGAGGGACTGGGCCACCAGGTAAATGGGCGCCATGGCCAGGAGTCCCCGGACGAGGTCGAGCAGGAAGACCGGAGGCCGGACCTCCCGGAGCCCGGTGCGCCGGTAGACCACGTCCATGTAGCGGTCGATCTGGTAGTGGAAGAGGCTGAGGGTGACGACGAAGGACAGGGTCACCAACCCATGGAGGGCGAGACTGACGCCATCAAAGCTCTGTACGACCAAGGCCCCATGGACCTTGTCGTAGGTCCCGGTGAGGGTGAGGCCGAAGCTCAGGCCGAAGAGCACGGCGTAAAGGGACCTGAGATTGTCTACCGAGCGGTCGGACTGCCGGCGGAAGTCTTCGTCCTGAATGGCCATGTGGTCTCTCCCGCCAAAGCCTTAATGTCACCGGCAAGGAACCCCATCAGGCCAGATGGAGTCCGCACCGTCGGTTCAGGTGGTGAGGATGGACCTACCCCGGGCAGGATAGGTCATCGCCGTCTTTCGGTTCACCCATCATCCTGATCGGCGTGGGCACCGGCACCGCCGCCCGCCGGGCCTGTGTAGCCCTGGGCCCCTTCCGCGCCCTCCCACCAGTAGGCCGGACGCTTGCGGGTGCCGGTCACCTCCTCGTTGAGGGTGGCGGCGTCGAGCAGACGGCCGCCGATCATGACCTTGCTGATCTTGTCGGAGTTACGGATGTCCTGGGTCGGGTCGGCGTCGAGCACGACCAGATCGGCCAGCTTGCCGGGCTCCAGGCTGCCGATGTCAGCGTCGTAGCCCAGGCTGCGGGCGGCCTCGATCGTGCCCGCGCGCAGCGCCTCGACCGGGCTCATCCCCCCCCGGGCGAAGGACCACAGTTCCCAGTGCGCGGCGATGCCGGGTTCCTGGCCATGCGCGCCGATCGAGACCGGTACGCCGCGCCGGGCCAGCTTGGCGGCTTCGCGAGCGCTGTCGTCGTCCTTGTAGTCACCTTCCGGGGCGATCTCGCGGCGGGCGTTGGCGGCGGTCAGGATCGCGGCGGGCTGGTGACTGCGGAGCAGCGGGTGCTTCCAGACCTCGGTATGGGCGCGCCAGTAGGGATCGCCCGCCGGGCCGCCATAGGTCACCACCAGGGTCGGGGTGTAACCCGTCTTCGACTGGCTGAAGAACTGCAGCACGTCTTCGTAGAACACGCCGAGCGGCAGGTTGTGCTCAACCGTGGTGTTGCCATCGGCGATCAGGGTCATGTCGAGCCCGAAGAGCGATCCGCCCTCGGCCACCGAGCGCATCCCTTCGGCCAGAGCCGCCGCCGTGACCTGCTGGCGCTGGTCGCGGCGCGGCTGGTTGTAGTTCTTCAGGCTGTGTGCGCCCTGGGCCTTGAGACGGCGGACATGGGCCAGGGCGTCCTCATAACTGTCGATCTGGGCGTAGACGCCCGACTGGCGGGCGCCATAGACGATCTCGGCGGTCGAGAAGGAGCGCGGGCCCAGGATCTTGCCGGCGCGCACCATTTCCAGCGCCGGGAAGACCGTGCGGGCGCTGCTCGAGGGATCGTGCCGGGTGGTCACTCCCAGCGCCAGGTTGACCATTTCCGCCCAGTTGGCCTGGGGCGTGATCTCATCGATTCCGTAGGGTCCGTGGGCGTGGGCGTCGATCAGACCCGGGATCACGGTCTTGCCCCTGGCGTCGAGCGTCGGCGTTCCCGCCGGGATCGCCACCTCGCCGCGCCGGCCTACGGCCTTGATCCGGTCGCGCTCGATCAGCACAACGCCATCGTCGATGACGCCGCCATCCACGCCCTTCATGGTGACCACCCGCGCGCCGACAATCGCGAGGCTGCCCTTGGGCTTGTCTGCGGTGATCCGCATCGAGAGCGAAACACCCCTCCTGGGCGGCTCGAAGGTCGGGGGCTTGGCACCCTTGGCCAGCGGGGCGTCGGCGAACAAGCCGGCCCGGTCGGCGCTGAACACCGTGGGGCCAAGCGACCAGTTCAGGCGCTTGCCGCCCTCGCTCCAGTGGATCCAGTCGGCACCGTCGCCGCTGACCCTCACGACCGGCAGGGCGCCACCCTTGGTGGAGAGCGAGACGTCCTGGCCACCGGGGACCATCGGGGTGACGAAGGCCTGGTAGTTCTGGCGGAAGGCCAGGAACCGGCCATCCGGCGAGACGCGGTAATCGTTGACGAGTTCACCCTTGGCATGGACGCGGCGCGCCTCGCCATTGAGGTCGAGGCTGACCAGGCGGCTCTCCTTGGCATCGCCTTCCACCACGAAGACACGGTCATTGGCGGCCCCGAACTGGGGATTGCCGCCGGAGTCGGTGATGCGGGTCACCTGGCCGCCGGTTGCCGCCACACGGTATACGCCGGGTTCGGCCGAGCCACGCGGGCTGGAAAGATAGCCACCGCGGTCCTTCTCGAAGACCACGATCTTCCCATCGGGCGAGAAGCGCGGACGGGCATAATGGCCGGCGGGGGTGAGGGTTGAGGACTTGCCGCCGCTGGCGGAATGGGTTCGCACTTCACCCAGTCCCGCGTCGGTCCAGCGGACATATACCAGCGTCTTGCTGTCGGCCGACCAGGACGGATAGGCCTCCATCGCAGCCTCGTCGCGGGTCAGGCGACGCGGTTCGCCGCCCGCCATCGGCTTGATCCACAGCTTGCCGAGAGTCTCGAACACCACGGACCTGCCATCGGGCGAGACACTGGCCCCCCGCGGCATCCGGGTCTCGAAGCTGTCCGGCGCCACCGCGACGGACGGACGCGGGGGATCGATCACGCCGCGCGTGTCGGCGATC
>CAIWHQ010000239.1 GCA_903912465.1 uncultured Alphaproteobacteria bacterium
CCGGACCGGCGCCTCGGGGCGACTTACCGCGGACCTGGCCTCCGACATCCGCCTGGACCTCCGGGCTGTCTGGTCGGACGCCCGCAACGCCTTCGACGGCTATCCCGCCCCCGCCTACGTCTTCGCCGATACCCGGGAGCGGGGCCGCACCCGGGAGGCCCTCGGCTATGCCGGCCTGACCTTCCCGGTCGCAGGCGGCCGGGTGAAGAACCGGCTGGGCCTCGCCCTCACCGATACCCGGCGCCGGATCTACGACCCCGACCAGGCGGTGACCGACCTGACCTTCCGCGCCGAGGGGCAGGTGCGCCGCCTGGAGTACCAGGGCGAGGCGGCCCTCACCCCCGCCTGGCGGCTGACCTTCGGCGCCGAGAGCGAGCGCAGCCGCATGCGGATCGCCTCGCCCTCGCCCTGGGATCCGGAACCTGAGGCCCTGACCCGCTCGACCGGGGTGAACTCGGCCTGGGTGCAGGCCCTGGGCACCCCGGCACAGAACCTGACCCTGACCCTGGCGGCCCGCCTCGACCAGCATGACGCCTTCGGGAACCACGGCTCCGGGCAGGCGGCCCTGGCCTGGCGAACCGGCGGCGGCGACACCCTCCTGCGGGCGAGCCTGGGTCAGGGCTTCCGGGCGCCGAGTCTCTACCAACTCTACAGCGAGTACGGGAACGCCGCCCTGCAGCCCGAGACCGCCGTCGCCGGGGATCTTGGCGTCGAGCAGAAGGCCGGCGAAGTCCGCCTCTCCCTGACCCTCTTCGGGCGACGCACCGAGGACCAGGTCAACTTCGCCGTCTGCACCGGCGGAGGCGACCCGAACTGCGCGGGCGGGCGCTACGGCTACTACGCCAACCTCGACCGGACGACGGCTTTCGGCCTGGAGGCGGCGGCCTCCGGAAGGCTGGCCGGGTTCGACCTCGACGCCAGCTATACCCGGACGCAGGCCCGGCTCGAGGGCCAGGACGGCGCGCCCGACCAGGACCTGGCACGCCGGCCCAGGGACATGGCCGCCTTCGACGTCAGCCGGACGCTCGCCGGGGGCCTCCGCCTGGGACTGAGCCTCAACTCTGTGGGCGAAAGCCTCAGTGACCTCTGGGGTGGCCCGCCCCTGAAGGCCTACCTGACCGCCAGCCTGCGGGCCGAGTTACCCTTGGGACGCTTGTTCTCGGTATACGGACGGATTGACGATCTGACGGACGAGGCGCCCGAGACTGTGCGCGGTTATGGCGCTTCCGGCAGGGTGGCGACCCTCGGCCTGAGAGGGCGGTTCTGACCATGGCGGTGGGTTTCCAGAGGCCGATCAGCCGAAGGGTCGCGGCCGGAGGGCTTGCGGCGGCGGCGGGGCTGGGTGCGGCGGCGGCGGGTCCCCGCCGGATCGTCTCGCTGAACCCCTGCCTGGACGCCCAGCTGGTCCATATCGCCGATCGTCGCCAGATCGCCGGCCTCAGCCGCCTGTCCCGGGACCCGGCGACCTCGACCCTGGCCGACCTTGCGGCCACCCTGCCCTCGGTGGGGGACACCGCCGAAGCGGTCATACTGATGCGGCCCGACCTGGTCCTGGCCAGCGCCCACACCTCACCTGCCACCCGGCGAGCCCTCGAGCGGCTGGGGGCACCGGTCGCAGTCTTCGAGACCCCGGCCAGCCTCGCCGCAAGCCTGGACCAGGTGCGCCGCATCGCGGCCCTGGCGCACCGCCCCGAGCGCGGCGAGGCCCTGGCAGCGCGCATCCGGGCCGCCCTGGCCCAGGCGGCACCGCGTCCCGGGAGCCGGCGGCCCGAGGTCCTGATCCGTATGTCCGGAGGCGTCAGCCCGGGGGCCGGCACCCTGACCGACGACCTCCTCTCCCGGCTTGACCTTGAGAATGCAGCGGGACGCCTGGGTGTCCGGGGGTGGGGGCTCGTGCGCCTCGAGGCCCTGCTCGCCGCGCCGCCGGAGGTGCTGGTCCTGGCAGACGACGGGGGCCGCGCCGGACGCGCCGACCGGACCGCAAGACACCCGGCCCTCACGGCGCTGGACGCCCGGATCCTGAAGCGCGATCTTCCCGAACGCCTGCTCTTCTGCGGCGGGCCAGCCCTGATCGAGGCTGCAGCCGAACTGGCGCGGATCCGCGACTCCGCCCTGGGGATGCAGACATGAGCCGTCGACACCTGACCGTCCTGCCCCTGCTGGCCCTGCTGCTCGCGGCCCTCGTCGCCGCAAGCCTGGTGACCGGACGCACTCCCCTGCCCCTGGCCGAGATGGCGACCGATCCCTCGGACCCGCGCTGGGCCGTGCTGGTCCAGCTCCGCCTGCCAAGGACCCTGCTGGCCGTCCTGATCGGCGCCGGCCTGGGCCTTTCCGGTGCCGCCCTGCAAGGCTTCACGCGAAATCCCCTGGCCGACCCAGGAGTCCTCGGCGTCTCGTCCGCCGCCGCACTCGGGGCCGTCCTCACCCTCTGGCTCCCGGCTGCGGCAGGATGGGTCCAGCCCGCAGCGGCCATGGCGGGTGCCCTGGCCGGGACCGGCCTCCTTCTGGCCCTGGCCGCCGGGGGAAGCTCCATGACCGTCTTCCTGCTGGCCGGGGTCGTCCTCAACACGGTGGCCGGCGCGGGCGTGGCCCTCGCCCTCTCCCTGGCCCCCACGCCCTGGGCGGTGAACGGGATCATCGACTGGCTGATGGGGTCCCTGGTCGACCGCAGCCTGCCGGAGACCCTGTTCGCAGCACCCTTCATCCTTGCCGGCCTGGTCCTCCTGTCCAGCACGGGCCGCGCCCTGGACGCCCTGACCCTGGGAGAGACCGGGGCCCGGAGCCTGGGGATCAACCTCGACCGGACGCGGATCCTCCTGGCGGCAGGAACGGCCCTGGCGGTCGGTGCCGGGGTCGCCGTAGCGGGCGTGATCGGCTTTGCAGGCCTTGTGACACCCCACCTGCTCCGGCCGCTGATCGGCGCGCGGCCCGGTGGGCTCCTTTGGCCCTCGGCCCTGGGGGGCGCCGTCCTGGTCCTCGCCGGCGACCTGGCGGTCCGCCTCATCCCCTCGGAGGCTGAGGTGAGGCTGGGCGTGGCCATGGCCTGCCTGGGCGGCCCCTTCTTCCTGGCATTGCTGCTGATGCTGCGACGGAGACTGGGATGAGCCGACTTGAAGCCCGGGGCCTGACCCTCAGGCGGGGCGGCCGCCCGGTGGTGCGCGACCTCGACCTGTCCCTCCGCGCCGGGGAGGTCACCGTCCTCCTGGGTCCCAATGGCGCGGGAAAGTCCACCCTGCTCGAGGCCCTCTGCGGCCTGCTGCGACCCGCCTCCGGAAAGGTCCTGCTGGACGGCGGCGACCTTGCCGCCCTGGCGCCCGCCGCACGAGCCCGGCGGATCGGCCTCCTGCCCCAGACCCATGAGATCGCCTGGCCTCTCGAGGTCCGGATCCTGGTCGGACTGGGCCGGATTCCCCACATCGGCGCCCGGGGCCTGTCAGCTGAGGACGCCCGGATCATCGACGCGGCCCTGGCCGGGGCGGGCGCCACCGACCTTGCGGAGCGTGACGCCTCCACCCTCTCCGGCGGAGAGCGGGCGCGGGTCATGATCGCCCGGGCCCTGGCCGGGGAGCCCGAATGGCTGCTGGCGGACGAACCCCTCGCCGGGCTGGACCCCGGCTACCAGATCGACGCGGCGACGACCCTGTCGGGCCTGGCCCGGGAGTCCGGAAAGGGTGTGGTCCTGACCCTGCACGACCTGACCCTGGCCGCCCGCATCGCCGACCGGGTCCTGGTCCTGGGCGACGGCACCCTCATCGCCGACGGGGTACCAGAGACCGCCCTCGCCCCGGACGTCCTGGCCCGCGCCTTCGGCGTCCGCGCGGCCCTGAGGCGGGGACCCGAAGGCCTGTCCGTGGACGTCCTGGGACGGGCCTAGGGCGAGGCCATTGACACCCTCAGTCGGCTTCGCCGGCAGGGCCTCCCGGGGTCAGGCGCCGGCGCGCCGACCCGCTTCATCGATCGCCGCCAGGATCCTTTCCATGTCGGCGTTGGGGTTTGCGGAAACGCATCTCAGCCAGGCCTCGCCGTTGAGGTTCGCCTGGGATGCAAGGCCTTGGGGAAGCGCGGCGGAGAAGGCCTCGACATTCCGGGACGCGGGCCGGAAGAGGATCACGCCCGTTCCGCCATCCGGAAAGCCTTCAAGGCCTGGGTGGTCCGTGATGAAGGCCTGCAACTGGCCGGCGTTGTCCATGCAGTGTTCGATCCGCGCAGCCATGCCCTCGCGTCCCCAGGCGAGAAGGGTCGCCAGAAGCAGGGTTCCCGCGGCGCCATGCGACCCCTGGACGCCTATGTTCGGCGCCGCGAGGTAGGCGCCACCGAAACCCAGGGTGCGGTGGGCTGCTTCCGTTTCACGGAACAGGACGAGCGCCGACTCCTTGGGTTGAAACAGCCACTTGTGCGCCGACACGGCGACGGAGTCGGCCTGGTCGACGCCGGACAGAAGG
>CAIWHQ010000240.1 GCA_903912465.1 uncultured Alphaproteobacteria bacterium
AGTCCGGGCTCGCGGGATTCGAACCGGCGGACGGGAAGGCCGGCCCGGAAGGCGGCGGACAGGGTCTGGTGCGCCTCCATCCCGGGGGTCAGCCAGACCTCCAGGCGCCGTCCCCCGGGCAGGTCGGAGACGACGACCTCGGCCACGCCGGGCAGGGCCGAGATGGCCTCGGGGGCCAGGTCGCCCTCGAGGGTCAGGCGGCCGGGGGCCCGGCTCCGCGCCTCCTGGACCGACCCGTCAAAGACCTTGCGCCCCTTCGCCAGGAGGACCACCTGGTCGCAGAGCCTTTCGGCGTGGGACATGACGTGGGTGGAGAAGACCACGGTCGCCCCGGCCGCCGCCCGCTCGCGGATCAGGGCCTCGAGCCCCTGCTGGTGGACCGGGTCCAGGCCCGAAAAGGGTTCGTCCAGGATCAGAAGCTCCGGGTCGTGGACCAGGGTGCAGACCAGGGCCACCTGCTGGGCCATGCCCTTGGACAGCCGGCGGATCTGGGTGTTGAGCGACGCGCCCAGCCCCAGGCCCTCCAGGAGGGTTCGGGCCCTTTCGCGCGCGGTGCGGTCGGGAACGCCCTTGAGTGAGCCCAGGAAGCCTGCGGCCTGCAGGGGCGTCATCCGGGGATGGAGGCCCCGCTCTTCCGGGAGGAAGCCGATGCGATCGCGCACCCTTCGGCCGTCTACCGCGCCCAGCACTTCCAACCGGCCCGACGTCGGCGCGACCAGTCCCAGGATCATCCGCAGGGTGGTGGTCTTTCCCGCACCGTTTGGGCCCAGGAACCCGAAGACGGCACCTCGCTCTACCCGGAAACCCAGGCCGTCGACCACGGCCCGGTCCCCGAAACGCCGGGTCACCTCAGTCAGCTCCAGGGCGGGTGCCTCGGCCATGCAGGGTCCCTCCGGGTCCAGGCCTGATCATGCTCCGACTTGGGGACCCGGGCAATCGGGGGACTTCGACAGCCGAGGAGCCTGACGCGGCCAATAAATTGCGCCTATATCTGAGCCTGATGTCCAAGCGCCTGCACCCAACCCGCATCGAACACGTCCTGGACGGGGTCAGCCTGCGCGCCCGGCTGACGGCGGCGGCGCTTGACGCCCTCGGGGACGAGGCCGAGCAAAGGCGCCGTGCGCTCGACATCCTCCGACAGGCCCTGTTCCGGGGACGGATGATCGCCAAGGAGCGCCTGGAGAACGGCGCCGGCGGGATCGAGTCGGCACGGCTGCTCTCGGCTGTCACCGATGAGGTGGTCAGCGCCCTCTACGACTTCACGACGGTCCACGTCTTCCGGGCAAGCAATCCGACGGAGGGCGAGCGCCTGGCCCTGATGGCCGTAGGCGGCTATGGGCGCGGGACCCTGGCCCCCTTCTCCGACCTCGATCTCCTGTTCCTGCGGCCCTACAAGCAGACGCCGCACGCCGAGAGCGTGATCGAGTTCATGCTCTATGCCCTGTGGGATCTGGGCTTCAAGGTCGGCCATGCCTCGCGCACGGTGGACGAGTGCCTGCGGCTCTCCCGCGAGGACTTCACGATCCGCACCTCCATCCTCGAGGCCCGGCACCTGACCGGCGACGAGGATCTGGCGGGGGACCTGCTCCGCCGGTTCCGCGATGAGGTGGTGCGGGGCACCGGCGCCCAGTTCGTCGCCGCCAAGCTCAAGGAGCGGGACGAGCGGCACGTCCGCGCCGGCGCCAGCCGCTATATGGTCGAGCCCAACATCAAGGAGGGCAAGGGGGGCCTGCGCGACCTCAACACCCTGTTCTGGATCGCCCGCTACCTGAATCCCGTGGCCAGCGCCGACCGGGCCAGCGGTGTGATCCAGCTGGACATGTTCGACCGCCGGGAGGTCGCCGGGTTCATCCGCGCCATCGATTTCCTGTGGGCCGTGCGCTGCCACATGCACTTCGCCACCGGCCGGCCGGAAGAGCGGCTGACCTTCGACCTTCAGCCTGCCATCGCCCGGCGAATGGGCTATGGCGACCGGGGCGACGCCCCCGCCGTGGAAAGATTCATGCGGCGCTACTTCCTGATCGCCAAGGAGGTCGGGGTCCTGACGCGGGTCTTCACCGCCAAGCTCGAGGAAGACCGGATCAAGTCACAGCCGGCGCCCCTGTCGCGCCTCCTGCCGGGCCGGGGCCGTTCGCGCCGACGGGCCGTGGCACCGGGTTTCTATGCCGAAGGCGGCCGCCTGCATGTGGAGGGCCCCGAGGTCTTCGAGGCCGATCCGGCCAATCTCCTGCGCCTGTTCCTGCACGCCGACCGCGAAGGCCTGGACCTGCATCCCGACGCCTTCACCGCGGCCTCGCGCCACCTCGCCCTGATCGGGCCAAGGGTGCGCAGGGACCCGATAGCGGCCGCGGTCATGCTTGACATCCTCGCCCACGGCCGCGACCCGCAGCGGACCCTGACCCTGATGAACGAGGCCGACGTCCTTGGCCGGTACCTGCCCGAATGGGCTCGCATCGTCGCCAAGATGCAGTTCAACATGTACCATTCGTACACCGTGGACGAGCACACCCTCAGGGCGGTGGGCGTTATCGCCGGGATCGCCGACGGCCGCTTTGCCGAGGATCATCCCCTGGCCACGGCCATCATGCCCCTGATCAGCGACCGCGAGGCCCTGTTCCTGGCCATGCTGCTGCACGACACCGGCAAGGGCGGCGCCGGCGGGCAGGAAAAGGCCGGCGCCCGGGCGGCGCGGCAGGCCTGCGAGCGCCTCGGCCAGACCCGCAAGCGGATCGAGCTGGTCGCCTGGCTGGTCGAACATCACCTGGTCATGAGCGACTATGCCCAGAAACGCGACATCTCAGACCCCCGCACCGTGGTCGACTTCGCCCGCATCGTCGAGACGCCCGAGCGGCTGAGACTGCTGCTGGTCCTGACCGTGGCGGACATCCGCGCCGTGGGACCCGGGGTCTGGAACGGCTGGAAGGGCCAGCTCCTTCGCGAGCTCTACCGGGCCACCGAGGCCCTGTTCCGGGGTGGGCGCGGAGCGGAGGACGCCGCCGCCATCCGCCGCTACCACGAGAACGCTGCCTATGACGCCCGCATGCGCCTGGCCGGATCCAGCCCGGCCCTGACCGAATGGGCCCAGTCCATGGAGGACGCCTACTTCACCGCCTTCACCGACGACGAGGTCCGGGCCCACGGGGCCCTGGTCCGCCGGGCCGCCGAGACGGGGGCGGCCACCGCCTGCCGGATCCGACCCGACATGAACGCTGCCGAAGTCTCGGTTTCGGCCACCGACCGGCCCCGCCTTTTCGCCGACCTCGCCGGTGCCCTGACCCAGGCTGGCGCCAACGTACTGGGAGCGAGGGTGCACACTTCCCGCCGGGGCGAGGCCCTGGATGTCTTCTTCGTACAGGACGCCTCGGGGGCGGCCTTCGGGGCCGACAATCCTCGGGCGCTGGACCGGCTGATGACCCTGCTCGAGGCTGCCGGCCGGGGCGAACCCCTGAAGCGCGACGGCCGCCCGGCACCGGAACTGGGTCGGGCGGCGGCCTTCGCCATCACGCCCACCGTCATGCTCGACAACGAGGCGTCCGAGGCGGCCACCGTCGTCGAGGCCTCCGGACGCGACCGGCCCGGCCTCCTGTCGGCCCTGGCCGAGGTCATCGCCGATGCCGGCCTGTCCATTGTCTCGGCCCACATTGACAGCTACGGCGAGCGGGCGGTGGACGCCTTCTATGTGGTCGACACCCGGGGCCGGAAACTTCAGGACCCCAGCCTGGTTTCCCGTCTGCGTGCGGACCTGACGGCAGCCCTTGAGGTCGCCGAGGGAGAGGGGCCCGGCCGCAATCGCGCCCACCTGCAGAGGGCCCGCGCCAGCGTCGCCCGCTGAGGTCCCCCGGTCCCCGCCGTCTTGACCCGCCCCCTCGGCCGAGCGCATTCAGGCAAGGTGAACGCTTCTCCTACCCAGGCGCCTGCGCAGACACCTTCCTCCCCGCCGCCGGCACCGGGCGGCGGCCTGATCCGGTCCTCGATGGTGTTTGCGGGACTGACCCTGGTCAGCCGCTTCCTCGGCCTCGCCCGGGACCTGGTGATCACGGCCCGAATGGGCGCCAGCCAGACCATAGCCGCCGACGCCTTCTTCACCGCCCAGGCCTTCTCGAACCTGTTCCGGAGGGTCTTCGCCGAGGGGGCCTTCGCCGCCGCCTTCGTGCCGGCCTATGCCCGTAAGCTGGCGGCTGAAGGCGACGCCGAGTCCGACCGCCTGGCCACCGACGCCCTGGCCGCCATGGCTGCCGCCACCGTGGTCCTGACCGTCCTCGCCCAGCTGGCCATGCCCTGGATCATGCTGGTCTACTCGCCGGGCTACATCCAGGACCCGGCGAAGTTCCGCCTGGCGGTGGCCCTCACGCAGATCACCATGCCCTACCTTCCCTGCATGGTGGTAGCCTCCCTGCTGGCCGGGGTCCTCACCGCCCGCGGACGGTTCATCATCTACGGTGCCTATCCGGTGATCCTGAACATCGGCATGCTGGCTGCGGTCCTGCCCCAGAAGGATCCCGTCGCCGCCGCCTATGCGGCCTCCTGGGCGACCATCGTCTCCGGCGTGGCCCAGGCCGGGCTCTGCGCGTGGGGCGTGCGCCGCACCGGTGCCCGGATTCGTCTTGCCCTGCCCCGGTTGACCCCCGAGGTCCGCCGGCTCATCCGCCTGACCATCCCCGGAGCTGTGGCCTCCTCTGCCGTCCAGGTGAACATCTTCATCTCCACCATGCTGGCCTCGCATGTCCCGGGCCTTAGGGTCTGGATGAGCGTCGCGGACCGCTTCTACCAACTGCCCCTGTCCCTGGTCGGAACGGCCATCGGCGTGGCCCTTCTGCCCCAGCTCTCCCGCGCCTTCACGCGTGAAGACCCCCAGGAAGGCCGCGCGGTCATGGACCAGGCCCTGGTGTTCGGCATGGCCCTCTGCCTTCCCGCCGCCGCCGCCCTGGTGGCCATGCCGGTCTACCTGGTGGACGGCCTCTTCACCCGGGGCCAGTTCATCCAGAAGGACGCCGTCGCCTCTGGGTTGATCCTGTTCCAGTACGGTTGGGGCCTGCCCGCCTTCGTCCTCGTAAAGATCCTCCAGCCCGCCTTCTTCGCCCGGCAGGACACGCGCACGCCGATGATCTTCGCCCTGGTCTCGGTAGGGGTGAACATCGCCCTTGGCGTCGCCCTGTTCCACACCCTGGGCTTCATTGGCCTGGCGGCGGCAACCAGCATCGCCACCTGGATCACCGTGGCCCAGATGGGCGTCACCCTGCACCGTCGGAAATCCTATTCGCCCTCGGCCGGAGCCTGGGGGCGTCTTGCCCGGATCGGGCTCGCAGCGGCGGGCATGGGTGCCTTCCTCGCCTTCGCCGCCAGCCGCCGGCCGGAACTCGAGGGCCTCCTGGCCAGCGCATCCCTGGCGGGGCTTCACGCCAAGGAGCTGACCCTCCTTGCGGTCTGCCTCGCCGGGGTGGTTGTCTACGGCGTCCTGCTGTTCGCCCTCGGTGGACTGACCCGGGCGGAGATCCGCGCCGCCCTGCGCCGGCGGGACGGGACCCCTGCCGGCGAGCCGGACTTGTCCTGACGCGGGTTCGGCGCTATTCGCCCCCCATGCTCCGGAAGCCCATACCGAACTTGCGATGGCGCTGCGGCTGACCCGCCGCTTCTTCTTACGCCTTCCTTCCGGAGCCCTGAGCCTCCATGACCGATACGCCTTCCCCCGCCTATTCCGGCCCGTCCCGCGTCCTGTCCGGCGTCCAGCCGACGGGTGCCCTGCACCTGGGCAACTATCTCGGCGCCCTGGTGAAGTTCACCCGGCTGCAGCATGAGATGGAGACCTTCATCTTCGTCGCTGACCTGCACGCCATCACCCAGTGGCAGGACCCGAAGAAGCTGAAGGACCAGGTGCGGGAAATCGCCGCCGCCTATCTGGCCTCGGGCCTCGACCCGAAGGTCGCCACCATCTTCCCGCAGTCGGCGGTGCCCGCCCACGCCGAGCTCGCCTGGGTGTTCAACTGCGTCGCCCGCCTGGGCTGGCTCGACCGCATGACCCAGTTCAAGGACAAGGCGGGCAAGCACAAGGAGCGCGAGAGCGTCGGCCTCTACACCTATCCGGTGCTCCAGGCCGCCGACATCCTGCTCTATCGGGCGACCCACGTGCCTGTGGGCGAGGACCAGCGCCAGCACCTGGAGCTGACCCGGGACATCGCCGCCAAGTTCAACCACGACTTTGGTGTCCCTGGCTTCTTCCCCCTGCCCGAGGCGGTGGTGGAGGGACCGGGTGCGCGGATCATGTCCCTGCGCGACGGTTCGGCCAAGATGTCCAAGTCCGATCCTTCGGACTATTCGCGGATCAACCTGACCGACGACGCCGACGCCATCGCCCAGAAGATCCGCAAGGCCCGGACCGATCCCGAGCCCCTGCCGGAGACCCTGGATGAACTGGCCAACCGGCCCGAGGCCCTCAATCTGGTGGGCATCTACGCCGCCCTCGAGGGGCGCACCTCCGCCGGGGTTCTGACCGAGTTCGCCGGCCAGGGCTTCGGGGCCTTCAAGCCGCGCCTCGCCGACCTGGCGGTGGCAAAGCTGGGACCGGTGGGTGAGGCCATGCGCCGGTTCCTCGCCGACCCCGCCGAGATCGACCGCATCCTTGGTGCCGGCGCAGACCGGGCGCGGGAGGTCGGCGCCCCCGTCCTGGCCGAGGTCAAGGCCACGGTCGGCTACTGGGCGGGCTGAGAGGTCTTGCCTCTCCTGCGGCCTCGGGCCACGGTCCGGACATGAGCCCGACCCCTGAGCGCTCTCGCAAGTTCCTCGTGATCGCCGACGGCAGCGCCGAGTTCGGAGCTGCCCTGCGCTTCGCCTGTCGCCGGGCCCGGTCGACGGGCGGAACGGTAGCGGTGCTTCAGGTCCTCGCCCCCGCCGTCTTCGAGCACTGGTCCGGCGTGCGGGACGAGATCGAGCGCCAGGCCCGCGAGTCGGCGCTCGAGGCCGCGGCGGTCTTCACCCCCCTGGTCCAGGCCGAAACAGGCCGCGATCCCGAAGTGATCCTGGTGCGGGCCGACGACACCCGTGACGCCTTGCGCAAGGCCATCAGCGCGGACAAGGACATCAAGATCCTGGTCCTGGCGGCAGCCACCGGCGGCCGTAGCCCGGGCCCCCTGGTCGCCTCCATCGCCCGTGAAGGCGTCCGTTGGGGTGGCCGAAACCTTCCCGTCACCATCGTTCCCGGCGATCTGTCTGACGCCGAGATCGATGATCTCGCCTGACCCCGGCAAGGGAGCCCGAGCATGACCCCGCCTGACGCCAGTCGCATCCTGATGGACCGGATCCAGTCGCGAAGCGCCATCGTCGGCGTGATCGGGCTCGGCTATGTGGGCCTGCCCCTGGCCCTGGCTGCAGTGGAGGCCGGCTTCCAGGTGCTGGGCTTCGACATCAATCCCTCCCGGGTTGCGGCCATCGGTGCCGGTCGCCAGGTCATCAACTACCTGGACCCGTCGCTGATGCGGACCGCCCTGGACGCCGGTCGGTTCTCGGCGACCACCGATTTCAGCCGACTTTCCGAGGCCGACGCCGTCATCATCTGCGTTCCGACCCCGGTGACCCGTAACCGGGACCCGGACCTGTCCTACGTTCGCGCCAGCGCCGCCTCGGCCGCCGCTACCCTGCGGCCGGGCCAGCTGGTCGTCCTGGAGTCGACGACCTGGCCGGGAACCACGGACGAGGTGGTCCGTCCCCTTCTGGAGGCCGGAGGCCTGCAGGTCGGGCGTGAGGTCTTCCTGGCCTTCTCACCCGAGCGCGAGGACCCGGGCAATGCGCACTTTGGCACCCGGACCATCCCAAAGGTGGTGGGCGCAGACGACCCCCACTCCCGGGCCCTGGCTGTCGCCCTCTACGAGGCCATGATCACCCGGGTGGTGCCGGTCTCCAGCGCCGCCGCCGCCGAGGCCGTCAAGCTGACCGAGAACATCTTCCGCTCGGTGAACATCGCCCTCGTGAACGAGCTGAAGCTGGTCTACGACGCCATGGGCATCGACGTCTGGGAGGTGATCGACGCCGCCGCCACCAAGCCCTTCGGCTACATGCCCTTCTATCCGGGGCCGGGCCTGGGCGGGCACTGTATCCCGGTGGACCCCTTCTACCTGACCTGGCGAGCCCGTGAATTCGGGATGGAGACCCGCTTCATCGAGCTGGCGGGACAGATCAACACCGCCATGCCCGGCCTCGTGGTCGACCGCCTCGCCCGGGCCCTCAGCGACCATCTGGCCCAGGCCCTAAAGGGTGCCCGCATCCTGTTGATCGGCGCCGCCTACAAGAAAAACGTGGATGACACCCGGGAGTCGCCCTCCCTCGTACTGATCGAGGCCATCGAGGCCCGGGGCGCAGCCTGCGACTTCCATGACCCGCTGATCGCGCAGATCCCGCCCACGCGGGAGCATCCGGGCCTGGCCGGGAGGCGTTCCGTCGACCTGACGCGCGAAGTCCTTGCCGGCTACGACGCCGTTCTCATCGCCACTGACCATGACGCCGTGGACTACGCCCTTGTCTCCGACGCCGCCCGCCTGGTGGTGGACACCCGCAACGCCATGGCCCGACGCGGCCTGCCCGGTGAGCGGGTGGTCAAGGCCTGACCGTCTCCGGGCGCGTCCTGCGCTGGACACCGGCGGGCCTAGCCCCCTAGATGCGCGCCATGGCTGGCAAGACCCTTTACGACAAGATCTGGGATGCGCACCTCGTCGCCGAACAGGACGGCGAGGCGATCCTCTATATCGACCTCCACTTGATCCACGAGGTGACGACGCCGCAGGCCTTTGCCGGCCTGCGCGCCAACCGGCGGAAGGTCCGGCGCCCGGACCGGACCCTGGCCGTGGCCGACCACAACATCCCCACCGAGGGCCAGGGCCTGGGCGTGGCCGCCGTGGCCGACGAAGAGGCTCGCCTGCAGCTGGCCACCCTCGAGCGGAACGTCGCCGACAACGGGATCGAGTTCTTCCCCATGGGCGACATCCGCAACGGCATCGTCCACGTGGTCGGCCCCGAGCAGGGCCGCACCCAACCGGGCATGACCATCGTCTGCGGGGACTCCCACACCTCCACCCACGGCGCCTTCGGGGCCCTGGCGCACGGCATCGGTACCTCCGAGGTGGAGCACGTCCTGGCCACCCAGACCCTGCGCCAGAAGAAGGCCAGGAACCTGCGGGTGGTGATCGAGGGAACCCCCGCCCCCGGCGTCGGTGCCAAGGACTTCGCGCTTGCCGTGATCGGCGAGATCGGCACGGCCGGCGGCACCGGCTATGTCATCGAGTACGCCGGCGACGCTGTTCGCGCCCTGTCCATGGAGGGCCGCATGACCCTCTGTAACCTGACCATCGAGGGCGGCGCCCGGGCGGGGCTGGTGGCCCCGGACGAGACCACCTTCGACTATTTGCGCGGCCGTCCCTCCGCCCCCAAGGGCGGCGCCTGGGACATTGCCCTCGCCAGCTGGAAGGCCCTGTTCTCGGATCCCGACGCCGTCTTCGACCGGGAGGTCCGGATCGATGCCTCGGCCATCGCCCCCCTGGTCACCTGGGGCACCAGCCCTGAGGATGTGATCCCGGTGACCGGCGTCGCGCCCTCGCCTGAAGCCTTCCCCAGCCCGGACAAGCGGGCCGCCGTCGTTCGCGCCCTCGAGTACATGGGACTGGAGGCCGGCCAGCCCATCGCCTCCGCCAAGGTCGACGTGGTCTTCATCGGTTCCTGTACCAACAGCCGGATCGAGGACCTCCGTACCGCCGCCGACATCGTGCGGGGCCGCGCGGTAGCATCCGGCGTGCGGGCCATGGTCGTGCCGGGGTCCGGCCTCGTGAAGGCCCAGGCCGAGGAAGAAGGGCTGGACGAGGTCTTCCGCGCCGCCGGCTTCGACTGGCGCGAGCCGGGCTGCTCCATGTGCCTTGGCATGAACCCCGACCGCCTGGCACCCGGCGAGCGCTGCGCTTCCACCTCCAACCGCAACTTCGAGGGCCGGCAGGGCCGGGGGGGACGCACCCACCTGATGAGCCCGGCCATGGCCGCCGCCGCCGCCATCGCCGGCCACATCGCCGACGTCCGGGACTACCTGCGGTGATCCTCGGCCTGGACCATGTGGTCGTCCCGGTGGACGACGTGGAGGACGCCGCCGCCCGCTATGGCGTCTTCCTGGGCCGGGAGCCGGCCTGGGAGGGCCTGGTCGATGGGGTCCCCGCCAGTGTCTTCGTTCTGGCCAATACCGCTCTTTGCCTGCGGGCCCGTCGCGAGGACGACCCTGGCGAACTCATCGTCCTGAAGGTCGGCGACCTCGACGCCGCCGTGCGCCTCGTCGGCCGGCGGGGCCTGCCCGCCCTGGGCGAGGAGACGACCTTCGGCGACCGCCGTCTGGTCCGCCTGGACCCCGCCGCGGCGGGCGGCCTGAACCTGGCCCTCGTGTCCGGCGAAGGGCCCGCCCTGTCGGCGCCCGTGGTTTCCGAGGCTTCCGCCGTCAGCGCCCTGGACCATGTGGTGATCACCGCCCGGTCGGGTGACAGGGCCCTGGCCCTCTGGGGCGCGCGGCTCGGCCTGGACCTGAGGCTGGACCGGTCCAATCCCGCCTGGGGTGCCCGGCAGATGTTCTTCGCCTGTGGAGGCCTCGTCATGGAGGTCGTCCTGAGGCTCGGCGAGGTCGAGACGGTGGATCAGCCCGATGCGTTCAGCGGCCTGGCCTGGGGTGCGGTCGACGCCGACGCCGTCCAGGGCCGCCTTTCCGGCCTCGGCTTCAACGTCTCGGAGGTCCGCAACGGCCGAAAGCCCGGGACCCGCATCTTCACCCTCCGCGAGGGCGTGCCCTTCTCGCCCACCGTGGTGCTGCAACAGAACGCCTCAGGGTCCGGAGCGGACGGATGAAAGCCTTCACCAGACTGGACGCCCGGGCCGCCCCCCTGCCCATGGCCAATATCGACACCGACCAGATCATCCCCAAGCAGTTCCTCAAGACCGTGGAGCGCGAGGGCCTGTCCCGGGGGCTGTTCTATGACCTGCGCTTCGACGGCGACGGGGGGCCGCGCCCGGACTTCGTGCTCAACCGATCCGAATACGCCGGGGCCGGCGTCCTGGTCACCGGCGACAACTTCGGCTGCGGTTCCAGCCGCGAGCACGCCCCCTGGGCCCTGATGGACTTCGGCATCACCTGCGTGATCGCCTCGTCCTTCGCCGATATCTTCTACAGCAACTGCTTCCAGAACGGCCTCTTGCCGGTGGTGCTGAAGCCCGACGAGGTCCAGGCCCTGATGGGCGAGTGCCTGGGCGGCAACCACATGGTCAGCGTCGACCTGGAGGCCCAGACCGTGACCTCGCCCTCCGGCAAGGTCTTCGCCTTCGAGATCGATCCGTCCCGCAAGACCAAGATGCTGAACGGCCTCGACGCCATCGGCGAGACCCTTTCTGCCGCCGCCGACATCGACGCCTGGGAGGCAGGCCGCACCCTGACCCATCCCTGGCTCGAACGCGCTGGCTGATCCCCGCCCCCCAATTCCCCCGAAGAGTTTCCGAATGACCGACCTCCTCCTCCTGCCGGGCGACGGCATCGGCCCCGAAGTCACTGCCCAGGCCCGCCGGGTCGCCGAGGCGGTTGCCCCGGGCCTGTCCATCGCCGAGGCCCTGTTCGGCGGCTGTAGCTTCGATGTTCACGGCACGCCCC